>NZ_JBHYIO010000004.1:376430-409177 GCF_042740095.1 Nonomuraea sp. NPDC059023
TCGGGGGGGGTGCCGGCGGGGGGGGGTTTGGCCCGGCCCCCCCCCCCCCCCGCGGGGGGGGGGGGGGCGGCCCCGCCCCCCCGCGGCCCCCCCCGCCCGATCGTGCGCGTGATCGCGGAGAGGTTGGCGTCCAGCAGGCCGCGCAGGTTCCTGGCGACGCGCAGTTGCTCGCGTACCACGGCCATCCTGGCCAGCTCGCCGCGGGCCGCGTGCGCCTCGGCCACCATGGCCGCCAGCGAGCTGACGCCGTAGACGATCAGGCCGCTCAGCAGCGTGGACTCGGCCAGCCAGAACGCCGTCACGGCCGGTTCGCCGTGCGCGAGCGCCAGCGGCGGGATGCTCGCCCCGACGGCCAGGTAGAGCGCCCAGCGCCACGGCCCTGGCACCATGAGCAGCACCGATCCCGCCAGGAACCCGGCCATCCCGCCCCAGGGCCCCATCCACAGCAACGGCAGGTAGGTGACGACCGCCTGCGCGCCGAGCGTCAGCGACCGCGACCACCACGACCAGGTACGCGGCTCACGCGTCGAGTGCGCGACCTGCAGGGCGACGACCACCGCGAAGCAGGCGGCGAACCCGGCCAGCCCGTCACGGGTGGGGCTCCAGACGACGTTGATGAGCATGTCGAGCGCGAAACCGGCGACCACGGCCAGCGTGATCGCCACCGGACTGCGCGGCAGCCATCGCTCGCCCGCCGAGCCCAACGCGATCCAGGTCGTCCCCATCGGTCCCCCGGGTGTCGTCCTTGATGCACCCCGGCCACGCGCCCTACCCGAACGGCTTCACCCTAACCCGGAGCGCGCCCGCCAGGCCCGGGCCAGCCGCGCCGCCGCCCTGGCCGGCCAGTCGGCGCCGTTGCGCGGACGCCGCTCGCACCGGTCGCCGCCGCGCTCGTCCCGCATGCCGACGGCCAGGGCGGCGAGGCTCGACTCGGCCCGCCAGTCGGTGCCGAGCACCCGGGCCGCGCACTCGATGTCGCCCCCGTCGGCGGGCCGGGAGCGCAGGCCGATGGCGGTGGCCACCAACGACAACGACCGCACCAGCAGGCCGAGGTCCTTGAGCGCGAGCACGTAGCCGAGGCCGCCGTACTTCCACGACAGCCGGCGGAAGCGCGCGGTGACGACGATCAGCAGGGGCGGCGGGCCGGGCAGGTTGGCGGCGATCGCGGCGGCGTCGAGCAGCTCGGCCGGCCCGGCGGTGGTCAGGAGCTCCAGCCGGTGGCCGAGCGGGTCGTAGTGGTAGACGCCGCGGGCCAGGCCGGCGCACCGGTGCACGACCACGTACAGCTCGAACGGGTAGCAGCCGCCGCTGCTCGGGTAGGGGCGCTCGCTCAGCTCGGCCCGCGGCCGGTCGGCCGGCCGGTTCAAGGTACGCACCCGGGCCGTCCGGTAGAGCAGTTCGCCCAGGTCACGTGCGGTCGGCGGCGCGGCGGGGAAACGCGGCTCGCCCGGCCGCGCCTCCAGCACGGCGCTGAGCGGCGGGTCGTGCGCGAGGACCTGCGCCCAGCGGGGCCGGGGGAGCGCGACCACGGGTCCGGCGGCCGGCACCACCACCGGCTCGTCCGGCTCGCGGTCGCCGCCCGGGTAGGTGGCGCCGTAGTCGCCGTCGTGGCGGCCGAGCGTGGTGCGCGTGTGGAACATCAGCTCCAGCGGCGACCAGGAGGCCAGCACCGGGTCCTCGTCCTCGGCGAAGCGGGCGGGCGGCTCGGTGTCCTCGGCCGCCACCACCATCCCGGCCGCGAGCAGATAGCCCAGCAGGTCGGTCAGCGGCGGCGCCGCCACCTCCTCGGGCGGCACGGGCGCGCCCAGGGCCGACAGCAGCCAGACGGCCCGCGGCCCGTGCAGCACCACCCGGTGCAGCGACAGCGGGGACTCCAGCCGGTAGGAGGAGCCGTCGGTCGTGAGCGTCGCGAAGCGCGAGAGCCGTACCGGGCGGCCGGGGGCCGGTTCCACCGGCAGGAAGCGGGCCTGCGGGGTGAGCGGCACCACCGACAGCACGAGTTCGTCCGGGCCGAACCCCATCGAGCGCACCACCATGGCCGGGCAGCACTCCAGCAGCCGGGCCAGCGCCGCGCGGTCGGCCGGGTCGGCCAGCACGTTCTCCAGCCGGATCGGGCCGAGCGTCATCCGCCGCAGCGCCTCGCGGATCGCCGGGCACTGCGGCGGCAGCCGTACGTCGTCCCATCGCCCGTGCAGGGTGAGCCGCCCGGTGTCCTGGTCGGTCTCGACGTGCACGTCCTCGCGGAACGACCACAGCTCCAGCCGGGCGGCCCTCACAGGAACAGCGGGACCGGGTTGAGCCGCTCATAGGGCGTCGGCTCGGCCAGGCGGCCCGCGCGCACCGGCGCGTCGTAGAGGCGGCCGGGGGCGAAGCGGGCCCAGAAGTGCCGCAGGCCGGGCACGACCACCTTCACCACCGGCAGCCCGATGTCGGGGCGGGTCTGGTCGAGGACCAGCACGTCCAGCCCGTGGCTGCGGGCCAGCTCCGTGACCGCCTCGACGTCCGCGCGCAGGTCCGCACGCGGACGGTGCGGGTGGTCGGCGGGCCCGGTCCGCGGCCGTTCAGGATCGGGCAGCAGGTACGGCAGGCCGCCCACCCGGGCCCGCGCCCACCACTCGGCCAGCCGCGGATCCACGGCCCCGTACCCGGCGCCGTCCGGCCGCGAGCCCGCCCCCGAGTCCGCCCCCGAGTCCAGTACCGCGGGCAGTAGCTGGCCGTGCTCGGCCAGCGCCCTGCGCACCGCCACCCGCGGGTCGAAGTGGGCGCCGAAGCCGAACATCACATCCTCCGCCGCCCGGCCGGTGCGCCGCGAGATCGCCGCCATGACGGGCACGCCCAGGTCGGAGGTGAGATCGAGCACCCAGATCTCCCGGTGCAGCTCGCGGTAGCGCGCGGCCAGCCCGGTGATCGCCGGGTCGCCGAAGGCGTGCAGGTCGACGCCCGGATGGCGGGTGCGGTTGTACCACCACTGGGCGACCGCGTCCCGCTCGACCAGTTCCAGGAAGCCCTGGACGAGCGCGTCCTCCAGGCTGGCGCCCGCGGCGTTGCCGTTGGAGTCGGCGCGGGCGAAGACGGGGGCGGCGGCCTGCCGTACGCCGTGGTAGTAGAGCAGTTGGGTGGGCAGCAGGCGTTGCTCGCCGGTGACGAGCGAGCACAGCGGCGTCCACTCCACCGGGGCGTGCTCGTCGAACGGCTCGGGCACGAACTGGCAGTCCATGTGCCCGGCGTTCCAGCGCTCGCGGTCGCGGTACTGGCGCTCGTGGAAGAGCATGACCTCGTTGGGGTGTACGGCCTGCCGTCCCAGGCCGGCGAGGCTGTCGCGGAGCGTGAACTCCTCGCCCAGCCGCGAGCCGCAGTGGCGCTCGACCGCCTCGCACAGCGCGCTGACCCGGGCGTGCAGGTCGGTGGCGCCCTTGCCGCCGCTGTGCCGGCGCAGGCCCGCCCGGATGCCGGGCAGGCCGCCCGCGGCCATGGCGAGGTTGGGGCCCGACAGGTAGCAGTGCAGGAATCCGGGGGCGCGCGGGTCGCGCCTGACCCGCTCGACGACGCCGGTCAGCGGGTCGGCCAGGTGGGCGTAACGCTCCCACATCAGCTCGGGTGCGAGCGCGCGGTGCTCGCCGGCCGCCTTGGGGCGCGAGCGGGGGCGTACCGGCTGGGGCGGTTTCGGTTCCGGGTCGCCGCACGCGGGACACTGCGGGCGCCGGGCCACGGGGTGACGGGCCGATTCCAGGGTCAGGGTGTTGAGCGTCCAGATCGCCCGCTGTCCCGGATGGCGGTGGCCGGCCAGCCACTTGGCCGCTTCGAGTACGGCGGCCTGCAGGCCGATGGCGGTGGTGGCGGGCAGCGAGGTCTCGGGCGGGTGGCACGGCGTGGCGTGGCCGCCGGCGCGCTGCAGATAGGACTCCACCATGCGGCGCCCGCCGAGCCGCGCGGCCAGGCAGGTCAGGCACGGGCCGCGGCCGGGCTCGAAGAACGGGCCGACCCAGACGTCGGCGCCCGTCGGCTTGGCCAGCAGCCACGGCCGGCCCTCGTCGAGGTGGCGGGCGTTGAGCGCGGCCAGCCGGGGGTCGAGGTAGTCGTCGCAGAGAACCAGGGGGAAGGCCGCGGGGCCGCCGAGGACGAGCCCGGCCTCGCGGCACGCGCGGGCCGCGGCGGAGGGGTCCACGTTACCCAGGACCGTCAGCGCCACGGGGCGCGCGGCCAGGCCGGTCGCGACCTCGTCGGCGTCGAGCCCGGCCAGGTCCCAGTAGGCGGCGCGGGCGCCGCCGCAGGCGCCGGAGCGGTAGGCGATCAGGTCGGCGTCGGCCAGGCGGTCCAGCAGGTGGCCCAGGCGGCGGGCCGGCACCTCCGGCGCCAGCTCCCGCTCCAGTTCGCCGACGCTGCGGGTGCCGTTGAGCAGCGGCGCCAGCCGGTCGATGCCGGTGCCCGACAGCGCGATGGCCCCGCGGGCCGAGACCAGGAACACCCCCTCACCGGGGACGGTCTCGGCCCGCAGGTGCCGCTTGAACGCGATCGGCCGGTCGGCGGTCATCGCGCGAAGCCGGACGTGCACCACGTGGGCGCGGCGAAGGCCGGAGCGTCACCGAGGTCCTCGATGACGAGATCGTCCGTCACACCGCAGTCGGCTTCCCATCGTGCGACCACGTCGAATGCCATGATGTCCTCCACTGGTCGGTACGCCAATGGTCCGCCTTTCTCCAAGCCCCGTGAAGTTGCCCGGTCACGGCCGGGACATGAATCTTTCACGGGCGAATTCATGACGAGATCCGTAGGCAGGAACAGCCGCCGCGTAAACACTGGGCGCATCATCGCCACACGATCGGAGAAAGCGCCGTGCGCCAGTTGGTGAAGCGCAGGAAGCCGCGCGGAAAGCAGGCTGAAGCGCTGGATCTCCGCACTCCAACCGGCCGTTCGCTGCCTTATTGAGGTGGCAATTCGTGGTAACGGAATCAGGAATGAATATCTATCTGGATTCAGCCAGCACAGAAGACGCGGAACAGGCCGCCCGGCTCGGATTCGTCGGCGGCGTGACCACCAATCCAACACTCATGCGTAAAGTCACCGGCGATCCGCTGCAGCACGCGAAGGAACTGCTCGCGGCCACGGATTTCCCCGAGTTCTTCTACCAGCCCAGCGGCCTTTACGCGAGCGCGCTGGAAGAGGCCGAGACGGCGTGGTCGCTCGACCCCGACCGGGTCGTGCTGAAGATCCCCGCCACGCCGCGCGGCGCCGCGCTGGCCCGCCACCTGGCCGACAGGAACGTGCCGGTCGCGCTGACCGCCGCCCAGTCGCCGAACGCGATGGCCGTGGCCGAGGCGCTCGGCTGCGTCGCCGTCATCCCCTACCTCGACCGCGCCTGGCGCGACCAGCGGACCCCGAGCGACCTGATCGCCCAGCTCGCCCGCGTGCGCAAGGGGACCACCAGGATCGTCGCTGCGTCGGTGAAGCACGCCGGGCAGTTCGCCGCGGCCTTCGCCGAGGGGGCGGACGCGGTGACGGCGCCGCTGGCCGTACTGGAGGAACTGCTCGCGCACCCGGCGGCGCTCGAGGCCGAGCGCGCCTTCGCGGCGGAGTACGGGGAGGGCTGATGTACGAGGCCGTGCTGTTCGACATGGACGGTGTCGTCGTCGACACCGAGCAGTCGGTGACGGAGTTCTGGCAGCGGCTGGCCCGCGAGGAGGGCTACACGCTCAGCGGGCCCGAGCTGGAACGCCACGTCTTCGGCCACCGCGCCGACCACACACTGCGCAAGCTGTTCCCGCAGATCCCCACGGCCCGCTACGGCGAGGTCTACCGGAGCCTGCGCGAGGACCAGGAGAGCCTGCGCTACCGGGCCATCCCCGGCGCCCGGCGGCTGCTGGCCGAGCTGGCGGCGGCAGGGGTCCCGCTGGCCCTGGTGACCGGCGCGCAGGACTGGAAGGCGGCCGAGGTGCTCGCCCAGCTCGACCTGCGCGACACCTTCGCGGTGCGGATCTGCGCCGACGACGTCTCGCTCGGCAAACCGCACCCGGCCTGCTACGAACTGGCCGCCGAGCGGCTGGGCGCGGCGATCCGCTCCTGCCTGGTCTTCGAGGACGCGGTCAGCGGGGTGAGCGCCGCGGTGAGCGCGGGCGCCGCGTGCGTGGCGCTGGCCGTACCGCAGCGGGCCGGGCAGGTGCTCGGCGCGGGCGCGCGCACGGTCGTACCCGACTTCGGGGAGGTGGCCTTCGACGCCGCCCGGCGCACCCTGCGCGCGGGCGCGCTGGAGTTCGCCTTCGCCCGCCAGAGCCAGCGCCTCGGCGCGTTCTGAGAGGAGCCACGCATGGACCAGCTGTTCACCCCGCCGGTGGACCGGTGGGACGCGGCGCTCACCGGGCGGCTGACCGGCCGCGACGAGGTGCTCCACCGCTCGCACCTGGTCGGATCCGACCCCGCCCTGACCAAGGAGGGCGGCGGCAACTTCTCCGCCAAGGGCGTGGCAGAGGACCACCGGGGCCGTCCCGTCCGGGTGCTGTACATGAGCGCGTGGGGCTGCGACGGCGCCGCCACCACGCCAGAGGACTTCCCCGCCCTGCGCCTGGACGACCTGCTCGTGCTCAGGGACGCCGACCCGCCCGGCGAGCGCGGCATGACCGATTACGCGGCCGACTGCGGCCTGCGGGCCGGCCAGCGCGCTCCCGGCATCGAGACGCTCACCCACGCCTTCATCCCGGCCGCCCACGTCGACCACTGCCACCCCGACGCGGTGATCGCGCTCACGTCCTTCCCCGGCGGCCGGGCGGCGGCCGAGGCGGAGTTCGGGGATGAGGCCATCTGGTTTGACTACCGCCAGTTCGACCTCGGCGTCGCCCGCGAGCTGGCCGGCCGGATCACGGCCCTTCCGCGCTGCAGGTTCGTCCTGCTGGCCAACCATGGCCTGTTCACCTGGGCCGAGACCAGCGAGGCCTGCTACCGCAACTCCCTGGAGGCCGTGCGCAGGGCCGGCGCCGCCGTCGAGCGGGCGATCGGGCGCGCGCCCGACCTGGGCGGCCCCGCCGTACCCACGCTGGATCCCGAGGCCGCCGGCGACCTGCTCGCCGAGATCCTGCCGCCCCTGCGCGGCGCCCTGTCCGCCGGCACGCCCGGCCTCGTCCTGCACGTGGATCGCGGTCCCGCCGCGGCCCGCTTCGCCTCCTCCGCCCGTGGCCCCCGCTGGACGCAGGACGGCCCGAGCTGCCCCGACCACCTCGTCACCGTCGGCTACCGGCCCCTGGTCATGGACCGCACGCCGTCCGGCGCGCACGAGGTGCTGGCCGGGGTCGAACGGCACCGCGCCTGGTACGCCCGCTACTACGACAGCCACGTGCCGCGCGCCGCCCGCGAGCTCGGCATGCGCTCCGACGCGCCCCGCGCGATCCTGCTGCCCGGCCTCGGCGCGCTCACCTGCGGCGCCGACGCCGCCAAGGCGCGGCTGTGCGCCGACCACCTCGCCCAGACCATGACCGTCGTGCGCGCCGCCGACGCGGCGGGCGGCTACGTGTCGCTGAGCGAGGCGCAGGGCGCGGCCGACGAGTACTGGCCGCTCATGCGGCTCAAGCCCCAGCTGCGCGCGCCCGAGGGCACGCTGGCGGGCAAGATCTTCCTGGTCGCCGCCGACGACGCCGCCCGCGCGGGCGAGGTGGGCGCGGCGCTGGCGCGGGCGGGCGCGCACGTGGCCCTCGCCGCCCGCCAGGACACCCACCTCGCCGACCAGGCACGCTCGATCGTGCGCCGGTACGGCGAACGCCGCGCCATCGCCCTCCCGGCCCCCCAAGGCGCCCGGACTCCGGCGACCCAAGGCAGGGCTTCAGCGACCCGCGACCAGGCTCCGGTGACCCGCGACTGGGCGGAGGCGGCGGTCCGCGCGGCGGTGCTGGCCTACGGCGGCTTCGACGCACTGGTCGACATGACCCGCACCGGCGGCCTGGCCAGGGCAGCGCTGCCCGTCCTGACCCGCCAGGGCATGGGCGGCACGATCCTGCTCGCCCACGACGGCTGGCCGCCCGGCGCCCTGGAGGCCGAGGTCCGCGCACTGGAAACCGCCAGAGACGCGCTGGAAAGCACCAGAGATGCAGTGGAAGGCGCCGGAGACGCACTGGAAACAGTCGGAGACGCGCGGGTCGGAGACGTGCGGGAGACCGCCCCAGACGCGCGAGAGATCACCGGAGGCGCGCGGGAGGCCGGCGGGAGCGCGCGCGGCGTCGTGGTCAACGCCGCGATGACCGCGCGGCCCGAGGCCGTGGCCGGCGCCGCCGCCTACCTGGCCGGTGGCGCCCCGTGGACCGGCACGATCCTGCGCCCGCCCGGCGCCCGCCCGCCCGGCCACGACCTGCGCCCGCCCGGCCACGACCTGAACGACATCCTGACAAGGAGCTCCAGATGACCATCGAGAAGCTGACGAGCCTCGCCGGTCTGGTCCCGCAGGGCCAGTACCTGATGGCCTCGTGCTTCGACGCCCACCACACCGTGGGCGGCGGCCTGTTCGCCATCAACGGCGCCGTCGAGGAGATCGACCGCGTCTCCAGCACCGGCCTGTTCGCCGCCGACGGCGTGCTCTTCCGCTGCCTGTGGGCGGCCGAGGGCAGCCCCGCGGAACTGGTCGCCTACGACGAGACCGGCGTGCGCCGCTACCACCGGCTGGACGAGGTCTCCACCCCGCACGACATCGTGGCCGTCGACGACCAGGTGCTCGTCGTGGCCACCACCCAGAACGAGGTCCAGTGCGTCGGCCCCGACGGTCGGATCACGTGGCGCTGGCGCGCTCCCGGCGAGGCCGACAGCTGGCACCTCAACAGCATCGCCCTCGCCGGCGGCCAGATCATGGTCTCCGGGTTCGGGCCGTTCCTGCGCCGCCGGGGCTGGGACGAGAGCGGCAAGCCCGCCACCGGCCAGGTGGTCAGCCTGACCACCGGCGAGCCGGCGCTGCGCGGCCTGCGCGCCCCGCACAACCCCTGGTACGGCGACGGCGTCTGGCTGGTCTGCGACTCGGCGGCCGGTGACCTCGTGGAGCTCGACGGCGAGACCCGCGAGGAGACCAGGCGGCTGGCGCTGCCGGGCTGGCCGCGCGGGCTGGCGGTCACCGGACGCCACCTGTTCGTCGGCCTGAGCCCTCACCGGCACGCCACCGCCTCGGTCGCCACCGCCGCCGTGGCCGTGGTCGACCGCGAGGACTGGAGCGTCACCGGCGTCGTGGAACTTCCCGCCCGCGAGGTCTACGCGCTGGCCCTGGTGCCGGCGCCGCTGGCCGACGGGGCGCGTACCGGGTTCGGCGCCAACCACACGCGTGCCCACGAGCAGGACCAGCGGCGCCAGTTCGAGCGGCTGGGCCGGCGGCCGAGCCGCCTGTGGGCGATCGGCGACCGGCTGCCCGCCGACGCCTGCCGGGCCGAGGTGAGCGCCGTGGAGCCGGAGACCGGCCAGGCCGAGGCGGGCAGCCTGCTCACGGTGGAGTGCCGGGTGCGCAACACCGGGGCCGAGCTGCTGACGCCGGCGCCGCCGTACCCGGTGAGGGTGTTGCACCGCTGGTACGACGCGGACGGGCAGGAGGTCGCCACGCAGCCGATCGCGGCGGCGCTGCCGCGGTCGCTGCCGCCCGAGGCGGTCGGGACCGTGCTCGTGCGGGCCAGGACCCCGGACGCGCCGGGCCGCTACCGGCTGCGCGTCACGCTCGCGCAGGACGGCGGGGTGCCCTTCGACGAGCTCGACCCGGGCTCGGCCGCCGACGTCGCGGTGACGGTCGTGCCCGAGGGCGCCTCCTACGAGGCGCTGGCCGGGTTCGGGATCCACCCCTCAGAGGTACGCGCCGCCCGCGCGGCGGGAACGGTGCCGGAGATGCTGGAGAGGCTGCTGGCACGGCCGAACGGCGGCGTCAACGGCCTGGTCGCCGGGCTGATCGAGGACGCCGGGCGACCGGCGTTCACCCGCGCGCTGGCCGCGGCGCTCGATGCCGCGGAGCCCGCGCTCGCGCACCTGGTCGACGCGGCCGTCCCCGACCGCGCGGACGTGACGCTGACCGGCGCGGAAGCGGTCGGGCTGGCGCTGCGCCGCTCGGGCGTCAGCGTCGCCTTCGCCTACGCGGGCACGTCCGAGCTGGTCATGTGCGACGCGATGGCCCGGCTGGGCCTGCTGGTCAACGGGCGTGGCGACCGCGAGTCGCTCTTCCAGGCCGGTGGCGCGAGCAGGCTGCGGCCCGGCAACGGCGCGGCCGTCCTGCACGGCGCCCGAGGGCTGACGAACGCGCTCGGCGCCCTGGCCGACCTGCGGCGCAACGAGATCGGCACGGTCGCGGTGGTCGGGCTGCCGTCCACCGGCTCGCAGCCTTTCCTGCCGCCGCACGGCGAGCGGGACCTGATGCCGGTGTCGGGGGAGTTCGCCAAGTCCTGGCACGAGCTGCGCGCGGTGCCCAAGGATCCCGAGGAACGGCGGGCCGCCGTGGAGGCCCTGGTCAAGGCGGTACGGCTGGCCGTACACGATGCCAGGACCGCCCCTTACGGACCGGTGCTCGTGGCGCTCCCTCAGGACGTGGCCGAGGCCGCGTGGGTGCCGCTGAGCGCGCTCGACGCCCTCGACGAGGCAGACGACGGGCCGGAGGTGGACTCGGCGGCCCTGGTCACCGCCACCACCCTGCTGGCCGGAGCCGGACGCCCCGCCGTGATCATCGACGACTACGCGCTGCTGCACGACGGCCTGCGCCCCGCGCTCGCGGCCTTCTGCCGGCGCACCGGCGCGCCCGTCCTGCAGGTGAAGTACCGGCGCGGCCCCATGCTGTTCGAGCGCCTCGACGACGGGGAGGTGCCGGACTTCCTCGGCTGGTACGACCCGGCCGATCCCGTCCACCAGGAGGTCCTGGCCCAGGCCGACCTGCTGGTGACCGTCGAGGACCGCAACATGTACCCCCGCGTCGTCGGCGAGCTGCCCACCTGCCGGAAGATCGCGCTGACCTCCAAGCCCGCCGCGGCCGAGAAGAACGGCTACCTGCGCGACGGCGACGCCCTCGTCGCGGGCGACGTGGTGACGGCGCTGCGCGAGCTGACCGCGGCGGCGCCCGGCCGCAACGGATCGGGCCCCTGGTACGCCGACCTGGCCCAGGGCGAGCGCGCCCCGGCCGTCGAGGTGCCGCCGGAGGCCGCCGAGCTGCGCAACGGCGTCGCCCGCGCCATCGGCGACACCGCCGCCCAGCTCGGACAGCAGGTGGTGCTGGTCGACGACAGCCAGATGTTCGGCGGCATGCTCGCCGAGGAGTACGACGCCTTCCCCGCCGGGCTGCGCGTCGCCGGCGGCCACGGCGGCTTCGTCGGCAGCGGCATCACGCTGGCCACGGGCCTGGCCCTGGGCGAGCCCACGGCCAAGGTGCTGTGCTGCCTCGGCGACCAGGGCTTCACCAACAGCATGCAGGGGCTGGTCACCGCCGTGCAGGAGGCGGCCCCGGTGACGTTCCTGGTCTGCAACAACGGCGGCAGCGTCTCGCTGCGCAAGCAGTCGCGCCCGTCCGGCTGGCTCGACGGCGGCCGGCACCGCTACCTCGACAACGCCGCCGGCATGGACTACGTCGCGCTGGCCGACGCCCTCGGCGTCCGCAGCCGCCGCGTCGACCTGAGCGGCTGGCACGACCGCGACCACACCGCGCTGCGCCTGGAGGCCTTCACCAGAACGCTCCAGGCCATGGCGGGACACCCCGGGCCCACGCTCATCGAGCTGGTCCTGCCCGGCGACCCCGAGTTCTGGACCGGGGTCTGGATCAACCAGGGCTTCGAGCAGGCGGGCAAGAAGGCCCGGCCCGAGCGGCGGCCCGTGAAGGTGGGAGGTGACGACCGTGTATGAGGTCCCGCTGCGTGAGGTGCCGCTGGCGCCGTACGAGGAGGTCATGGGGGCGCCGCGCGTCGAGCGGCTGCGGGTCGAGGCCGGCTGGGTCCGGCGGATGCTGGGCGGGCGCACCGTCTGGAACATCAACTCGACCGCCGCGGGCGGCGGCGTCGCCGAACTGCTCCACACGCTGGGCCCGCTGGCCCGCGCCGCCGGGCTGGACGTGCGCTGGCTGGTCATCGACGGCGACGCCGAGTTCTACGCCATCGCCAAACGCCTGGTCTCCCGCCTGTACGGCATCGCCGGCGACGGCGGCCCCCTCGGCCCCGCCGAACTGCTCCACTACCGCCGGGCCGTCGCCGCCAACGCCGAACGGCTGGCCCGCCACATCCACCCGGGCGACTTCGTGATCGTCCACGACGCGCAGCCCGCCGGGCTGATCGAGCGGGTGCGCGAGCGCGGCGCCACCGTGGTCTGGCGCTGCCACATCGGCAGCGACCGGCCCAACGAGCACACCCGCGAAGGCGGCGAGTTCGTCCGCCGCTTCGTCGCGCACGCCGACGCGACCGTCTTCTCCACCCCCGGCCACGTGCCGGACTGGGCGCCGTCGCCGCGGCTCATCGCGCCGTCCGTGGATCCCTGCGGGCCCAAGAACATGGACCTGTCCCCGGACGTGGCCCGCGCCGTCCTCGCCGCCACCGGCATCGTGGCCGGTGACCGCGAGCCGCCGCTGACCGTGCCCGTCCCCATCGGCCCTCCTGCCGAGGTACGGCGGGCCGCCCTGGCCCTGCGCGAAGGCCCGCCGCCCGCGCCCGATCTGCCCATGGTCGTCCAGGTCTCCCGCTGGGACCGGCTCAAGGACATGACCGGCGTCCTGGACGCGTTCATCGCCTCCGGCGTGGACGGCTACCTGACCCTCGCCGGAGCCGACGTCAGCGGCGTGGCCGACGACCCGGAGGCGACCGACGTCTACGAAGAGTGCCGCCGCGTGTGGCACGCGCTGCCCGAGGAGCACCGCCGCCGCTGCCAGCTCCTCTGCCTGCCCATGGACGACCTGCGCGAGAACGCCGTCGTCGTCAACGCGCTCCAGCGGCACGCCACCGTCGTCGTGCAGAAGAGCCTGGCGGAGGGGTTCGGGCTGACCGCCACCGAAGCCATGTGGAAGTCGCGCCCGCTACTGGCCAGCGCCGTCGGCGGACTGCGCGACCAGGTCAAGGACGGCGAGAGCGGCCTGCTGCTGCCCGACCCGCACGACGTGGGCGCCGCCGCCGCGGGCATCCGCCGGCTGTTCGGCGACCACGCCTTCGCCCGCCGCCTCGGCGACAACGCCCGCGCCCGGGTCCACGAGCACTACCTGCCCGACCGGCAGCTCCTGGACTGGATGCGGGTGATCGAGAGCGTCGCCACCGCGAGGGCCGCCTGATGCGCCGGCTGGGGCGCGGCGGGCCGTACGTGGGTGAGCTCGGGCTGGGCTGCATGGGGATGTCGCAGTTCTACGGCGCCTTCGACGACGCCGAGTCGGTCCGCGTCATCCACCGCGCGCTCGACCTCGGCGTGAACCTGCTCGACACCGCCGACATGTACGGCCCCTACACCAACGAGAAGCTGATCGGCCGGGCGATCCGCGGCCGGCGCGACCAGGTGGTGATCGCCACCAAGTTCGGCAACGTCAAGGGACCCGACGGGCGGGTCGTCGGCGTCGACGGGCGGCCCGAGTACGTGCGCCGCTCCTGCGACGGTTCGCTGCGCCGCCTCGGCGTCGACCACCTCGACGTGTACTGCCAGCACCGCGTGGACACCTCCCTGCCCGTCGAGGAGACCTGGGGCGCGCTGGCCGAGCTGGTCGCCGAGGGAAAGGTGCGGTATCTGGCCATCTCGGAGGCGGCGCCGGAGACGGTGAAGCGGGCCCACGCGGTGCATCCGGTCAGCGCGGTGCAGACCGAGTACTCGCTGGTCAGCCGGGATCCGGAGGAGGAGCTGCTGGGAGTGCTGCGCGCGCTCGGCATCGGCTTCATGGCTTACGCGCCGCTGGGCAGGGGCCTGCTGACCGGCCGGGTGAGCAGGACCGACGACCTGCCGGCCGGCGACTTCCGGCGTACGCTGCCGCGCTTCCAGCCGGGCAATCTCGCCCGCAACGCCGATCTGGCCGGGCGGATCGCCGGGCTGGCGCGGGCGCGCGGGGTGAGCCTGGCCCAGCTCGCGCTGGCCTGGCTGCTGGACCGGGGCCCCGACATCGTCCCCATCCCCGGCACCAAGACCCGCGCCCGGCTGGAGGAGAACCTGGCCGCCGCCGCGCTCGACCTGACCCCCGCCGAGCGGGCGGCCCTGGACGAGCTGGCGCCGCCGGGCAGTGCCGCCGGGGCCCGCTATCCCGACATGTCCGGAGTGAACCTATGAACGCATGGTGGCGGGAGGCCGTCCTGTACCAGGTCTACCCGCGCAGCTTCGCCGACTCCGACGGCGACGGGATCGGCGACCTGCCCGGCGCCATCGCCCGGCTCGGCCACATCCGCGAGCTCGGCGCCGACGCCGTCTGGCTGTCGCCGTTCTACCCGTCGCCGCTGGCCGACTTCGGCTACGACATCAGCGACTACGAGGCCGTCGACCCCGTCTACGGCACGCTCGCCGACTTCGACGAGCTGGTCGGCCGGGCCCACGAGCTGGGCCTGCGGGTGCTGATCGACCTGGTCATGAACCACACCTCCGCCGAGCATCCGTGGTTCGCCGAGTCGCGGGCCGGCCGTACCTCGCCCAAACGCGACTGGTACATCTGGGCCGACCCGAGCGAGGCGGGCGGCCCGCCCAACAACTGGCTCAGCGCCTTCGAGACGTGCGGGCCCGCCTGGACCCTCGACGAGCGCACCGGCCAGTGCTACCTGCACAGCTTCACCCCCGGCCAGCCCGACCTCAACTGGCGCAACCCCGAGGTGCGCGCCGCCATGCAGAAGGTGTGGCGGTTCTGGCTGGACCGCGGCGTGGACGGCTTCCGCGTGGACGTCGCCCACCGGCTGCTCAAGGACGCCGAGCTGCGCGACAACCCGGCCGAGCTGGCCCATGCCAGGCGGCACGTGTCCCATCCCGGGCTGCGCATGCGCAACCTCGACCTGCCCGAGACCCAGGAGGTGCTGCGCGAGCTGCGCCGTACGCTCGACTCCTACGGCGGGCGGGTCGCGCTCGGCGAGGTGCCCATCACCGACGACCGGCGGCTGGCCGCCTACTTCGGCGGAGACGGCCTGCACACCGCCTTCCACGTCGCCTTCTGGGAGCAGCCGTGGCGGGCCGCGGCCTTCCGCGAGACCGTCGACCGGCTGGCGGAACTGGCCGGGCCCGGGGCGCTGCCCACGTACGCGCTGGCCACCCACGACATCTCCCGCGCCGCCACCCGCTTCGGCGCCGGCCCCCGGCTACGGGTGGCCGCGACGATGGCGCTCACGCTGCGCGGCGTGCCGTGCGTCTACTACGGCGACGAGATCGGCATGGCCGACGCCCCACCGGGCCGGGCGCTCGACGTGGACGGCCGCGACGGCACCCGGGCGCCGCTGCGGTGGGACGCCTCCGGCTCCGGCTTCACCACCGGCCGGCCCTGGCTGCCGCTCGGTCCCGCCGAGGTCAACGTGGCCGCGCAGCGCGAGGACCCCGGCTCGCTGCTCACGCTCTACCGGCGCCTGATCGCGCTGCGGCGGGCGAGCCCGGCGCTGCGGGCGGGGGAGTACCGATCGATCGAGGCCGGGCCGGACGTCTACGCCTACCTGCGCTCGGCTCCCGGCGAGCGGATGCTCGTCGCGCTGAACTTCTCCTCCCGCCTGGTCGCCTTCACCCCGCGGGCGCTGCCCGCCGACGGCCGGGCCGAGCTGTCCACGGGCAAGCGCCTGACCGGCACGCGGGTCAGCCTGGCGCCGCTCACGCTGGCCCCGGACGAGGGCCTCGTCGTGCGTCTGGAGGAGCCGTCATGACCAGCACCTGGGCGGCGGCCCTGGCACGCAACTGGGCGGGCAACGTCGGCTACACCTGCGCCGAGCTGCGCTGTCCCGCCTCGCTCGCCGAACTGCGCGCGCTCGTGGCACGCAGCCCCCGGGTACGCGCCCTGGGCACCCGCCACTCCTTCAACGACCTGGCCGACTCGCCCGGCGTGCTCGTCTCGGTCGCCGGGCTGCCCCAGGAGGTCGAGATCGACTCCGCGCGGGCCCAGGCCAAGGTGCCCGCGGGCATGCGCTACGCCGAACTCGCCCGCCGCATCGACGCCGAGGGCTTCGCCCTGCCGAACCTCGGCTCGCTGCCGCACATCTCCGTCGCCGGCGCCTGCGCCACGGCCACCCACGGCTCCGGCGTGCGCAACGGCTGCCTGTCCACGTCGGTGGCGGGCCTGGAGCTGGTGGGCGCCGACGGCGAGATGACCGAGGTCACGCGGGGGCAGGACGGCTTCGACGGGATGGTCGTCGGGCTGGGCGCGCTCGGCGTCGTCACCCGCCTCACGCTCGACCTCGTGCCCGCCTTCGACGTGCGGCAGCGGGTCTACGAGAACCTGCCGCTGGAGGTGCTGGACGACCACTTCGACGAGCTGGTCCGGGGCGCGTACAGCGTGTGCCTGTTCACCGGCTGGCGGGCGCCGCGCCTGACGCAGGTCTGGGTGATCGAGCGTACCGACGAGCCGGACTCCGGCCTGGTGCGGCGGCCGTGGTTCACCGCCACGCCCGCCCCGGCTCCGCGTCACCCCGTCGCCGGTTTCCCGGCCGCGAGCTGCACCGAGCAGCTCGGCGTCCCCGGCAAGTGGTACGAGCGGCTGCCCCACTTCCGCCCCGAGGCGGAACCGAGCAGCGCTGGCGACGAGCTGCACTCGGAGTACATGGTCGCCAGGAGCGACGCCGTCGCCGCGCTGCGCGCACTGGAACGCGAGCGCGAACGGATCGTCCAGGTGCTGCAGATCTGCGAGGTACGCACCGTCGCCGCCGACCGGCTGTGGATGAGCCCCTTCTACGGCGAGGACTCGGTGAGCATCCACTTCACCTGGACCGCCGACACCCGGGCGGTACTACCGGTGGTGCGCCTGGTCGAGCGGGCCCTGGCCCCGTTCAGGCCCCGGCCGCACTGGGGGAAGATCTTCACCGCCGCCCCCGAGCTGCTGCGCTCGCGCTACCCGAGATCGGCGGCGTTCGCCGCGCTGGTGCGCGCCTACGACCCGGGCGGCAAGTTCGGCAACTCCTTCCTGGACCGCTACGTGCTGGAGGAGCCATGACCACCACCCAGAGCCCCCCTCGGGGTGAGCCGACCCTGACCCGGCTGCGCGCGGCGACCACGCTGTTCTTCGCGCTCGGCGGGTTCCTGTTCGCCGGCTGGGCCGTACGCATCCCGGCGCTCAAGGAGCAGGTCGGCGCCTCACCGGGGCCGCTCGGCCTGGCGCTGCTGTGCATGACCGGCTCGGCGGTGCTCACGATGGCCGTGACCGGCGGGCTGTGCCGGCGCTTCGGCAGCAGGCAGGTCACGATCGCGGCCGCCGCGCTGCTGTCGGTCAGCGTGGTGCTGCCCGCGCTCACGCACTCGGCGCCCGTCCTCGGCCTGTCGCTGATCGTCTTCGGCATCGCCTACGGCGGCATCGACGTGGCCGCCAACAGCGTGGCGGTCGACGTGATCGCCGCGCTGCGCCGTCCCGTCATGCCGGGCTTCCACGCCGCCAACAGCTTCGGCAGCCTGGCCGGCGCGGCGCTCGGCGGCGTGCTCGCCCCGCACCTGACGCCGCTGCCGCACATGCTGCTGCTCCTGCCGGCCGGCCTGGCCGCCACGCTGATCGGCGGGCGCATGCTCATGGCGCTGCCCCTGCCCGCCGCGCCCGCCCCGGCGCGGGAGGCCGGTGCGGGCTCCCTCGCGCGGCGCGTCAGCGTGCCGGTCGTCGTCTTCGGCCTGATCGGCCTGTTCGCCGCCTACAGCCAGGGCGCGCTCGACAACTGGATGCCGCTGCACCTCAGCGAGGACATCGGCGCCAGCCAGGCCGTCGCGGCGGCCGGATACGCGGTCATCCAGCTCACGATGGGCTTCATGCGCCTGGTCGGCAGCAGGCTGCTCGAACGCCTCGGCCCCACCCGCGTCGTCGTCACCGGCGGCCTGGTCGCCTGCGCCGGGACGCTCGTGGCCGCCCAGACGCACTCCGTGCCCATCGCGTTCGCCGCCCTGGTCGCGACCGGGCTCGGCCTGGCCAACATCTTCCCGACCGCCATGGCCCAGGCCGGCGCGGCGGGCGGCCCCGGCGGCATCGCCCTGGCCGCCACGCTCGGCTACTGCGGCATCCTCGTCGCGCCGCCGTCCATCGGCCTGCTGGCCGACGCGTTCGGCCTGCCCGCGGGCCTGTCCCTGATCGCGCTCGCCGCCGCGCTCGCCGCGCTGGTCTCCTGGCCCGCGCGTTCCCTCGCCACGGTACGGCCCGCCGGCCGAAGGGGTCCGACATGATCACCCAGCTCGACCTGCTCGAATCGGAGTCCATCCAGATCATCCGCGAGATCGCGGCCGAGCTGGAACGCCCGGTGCTGCTGTTCTCCGGCGGCAAGGACAGCGTCGTCCTGCTGCGCCTGGCCGAGAAGGCGTTCCGCCCCGCCCCGATCCCGTTCCCGGTGATGCACGTGGACACCGGCCACAACTTCCCCGAGGTGATCGACTTCCGCGACCGCCGCGTGGCCGCGCTGGGCGTACGGCTGATCGTGGCGTCGGTCCAGGACAGCATCGACCGCGGCCGGGTGAGCGAGGAACACGGCCGGCACGCCTCGCGCAACCGGCTGCAGACCACCACGCTGCTCGACGCGATCGCCGAGCACCGCTTCGACGCCGTCTTCGCCGGGGCGCGCCGCGACGAGGAGAAGGCGCGGGCCAAGGAGCGGGTGGTCTCCTTCCGCGACGACTTCGGCCAGTGGGACCCCAAGAACCAGCGGCCCGAGCTGTGGAACCTGTTCAACACCCGCATCCGCCCCGGCGAGCACGTGCGGGTCTTCCCGCTGTCGAACTGGACCGAGCTGGACGTGTGGCACTACCTGCGCCGCGAGGCGCTGGACCTGCCCTCGATCTACTTCGCGCACGTCAGGACCGTCTTCGAGCGCGACGGCATGCTGCTCGACGACAACCCGCACGCCCATCGCGACCCCGCCGAGCGGGCCTACGCCGCGACCGTGCGCTTCCGCACCGTCGGCGACGCCTCGTGCACCGGCGCGATCGCCTCCACCGCGGCCACGACGGACGCGGTGATCGAGGAACTGAAGACCACCCGCGTCACCGAGCGGGGCCAGACCAGGGCCGACGACCGCACCGGCGAGTCGGCGATGGAGGACCGCAAGAAGGAGGGTTACTTCTAGCCATGCATCCCACCGAGAGCACCGACGTCCTGCGCCTGGCCACGGCGGGCTCGGTGGACGACGGCAAGTCCACCCTGATCGGCCGCCTCCTGTACGACTCCAAGGCGATCTTCGAAGACCAGCTCGAAGCCGTCGAGCGCACCAGCGCCCGGCGCGGCGAGGAGCACGCGAACCTGGCGCTGCTGACCGACGGCCTGCGGGCCGAGCGCGAGCAGGGCATCACGATCGACGTGGCCTACCGCTACTTCGCCACGCCCCGCCGCTCGTTCATCGTCGCCGACACCCCGGGCCACATCCAGTACACGCGCAACATGGTCACCGGCGCCTCCACCGCCGACCTGGCCGTCATCCTCGTCGACGCGCGCAAGGGCGTGCTGGAGCAGTCGCGCCGGCACGCGTTCCTGGCCACGTTGCTGCGGGTGCCGCACCTGGTGGTCGCGGTCAACAAGATGGACCTGGTCGGCCACTCCGAGCGGCGCTTCGAGGAGATCCGCGCGGAGTTCACCGCGTTCGCCGCCAAGCTCGACATCGGCGACCTGGCCTTCGTTCCGGTCAGCGCCCTGCACGGCGACAACGTGGTCGAGTCCGGCCCGAACATGCCCTGGTACGACGGTCCTTCGCTGCTGCGCCACCTGGAGCACGTGCACGTCGCCTCCGACCGCAACCTCATCGACGTGCGCTTCCCCGTCCAGTGCGTGATCCGCCCGCACACCGCGGAACACCACGACTTCCGCGGCTACGCGGGCCAGGTGGCCAGCGGCGTGCTCAGGCCCGGCGACGAGGTCCTCCACCTGCCCTCGGGGCTGACCACCACGATCACCGGCATCACCGGCCCCCGCGGCCCGGTGGCCGAGGCGCGCCCGCCGATGTCGGTCACGTTGCTGCTGGGCGACGAGATCGACGTCTCCCGCGGCGACATGATCTGCCGGCCGAACAACCGCCCGGCACCCGTCCAGGACCTTCAGGCGATGGTCTGCTGGATGGCCGCCGACCGTCCCCTCGCGCCCGGCACGCGGCTGCTGGTCAAGCACACGAGCGCCACCGCCCGCGCCGTGGTCGAAGACGTGCGCTACCGCCTCGACGTCAACACCCTGCACCGCGACGAACTGGCCGGGTCGCTGCGGCTCAACGAGATCGGCCGGGTCCGCCTGCGCGTCACCCGCCCCCTGTTCCTCGACGGCTACGACCGCAACCGGGTGACCGGCGCGTTCATCCTCATCGACGAGGCCACCAACGCCACCGCCGGAGCGGGCCTGGTCATCGGTCCCTGACCAGCCGGAAGAACGAGCGCACCTCGCCGACGAACAGCTCCGGCCGCTCCATCGCGGCGAAGTGGCCGCCCCTGGGCGGCTCGCTCCAGTAGCGGATGTCGGTGAAGCGGCGCGCCGCCCAGCGCCGCGAGGGGCGCGGCATCTCCTTCGGGAAGACCGTGCAGCCCGCGGGTGCCGTCACGACGTCCGCGCCCGGCTCGCTGAACCACCTCTGAACCTGCCGGATGCTCTCCCAGTACAGGCGCGCCGAGGAGGCCGCGGTGCCGGTCAGCCAGTAGAGCGTGACGTTGTCCAGCAGCTCGTCGCGGCTGATCACGCTCTCCAGGTCGCCGTCATGGTCGGACCACGCCCAGAACTTCTCCGCGATCCACGCGCACAGCGCGGCGGGGGAGTCGGTCAGGCCGTAGCCGAGCGTCTGCGGGCGGGTGGACTGCTCGGCCGAGTAACCGTCCTCCCACCGCCTGGCGTGCTCCATCGCCTCCAGCGACGCGCGCTCGGCCGCCGTCAGGTCGCCGAAGGTGTCCGGGTCCGGCGGGGCGAGCGGGGGCACGAGGTGGATGCCGGCCACGTGGGCCGGGTCGTACCGGCCGAGCAGGGCGGTGACGCTGGTGCCCCAGTCGTGGCCCTGCGCGCCGTAACGGTGGTAGCCCAGGCGGGCCATCAGCTCCGCCCACGCCTGGGCGATGCGCTCGATGCCCCAGCCCGGTTTGGACGGGCGGTCGCTGAAGCCGTAGCCGGGCAAGGACGGGCAGACCACGTGGAAGGCGTCCCCGGGCTGCCCGCCGTACGCGACCGGGTCGGTCAGCGGGCCGATGACCTTCAGGAACTCCAGTACCGAGCCGGGCCAGCCGTGCGTCATCACCAGCGGCAGCGCCCCCGGGTACGGCGAGCGGGCGTGCAGGAAGTGGATGCCCAGCCCGTCCACCTCCGTACGGAACTGCGGCACCGCGTTGAGCCGCGCCTCCGCCCGCCGCCAGTCGTGCTCGTGCTCCCAGTAGGCGCACAGGTCGCGCAGGTAGGCCAGCGGGACGCCCTGCGACCGGTCGGTCACGGTCTCGGCCTCGGGCCAGCGGGTACGGCGCAGCCGTACCCTCAGGTCGGTCAGATCGGCCTCGGGGACCTCGGCGAGGAACGGCCGCACGTCGGCGCTCACGCTGGCCTGTCCTCCTCCGGCACGGTGACCCCTTCATACTGCACAGACCGGGCACCGCTCGCCAGACGGCACGCCTAGTGCGGTCCCGATGCCTCCGTGCCGCACGGCCCGCCGCCCTCGGCGGCCGGGAGCGGGTGGGGCGCGCCCGCCATCGTGAGCGTCGGGTAGTAGGCGGCGATGCGCTCGGCCGAACGGCCCGCGTAATGGAAGATGAGGCTGCGGCGGAAGCGGTCGGCCGTGGCGTTCGGGCCGGAGCCGTGCACGAGGCTGCCGTTGAAGAACAGCACGTCGCCCGGCTCCATGTCGACGGGCGCGCGCTCCAGGCCGGGCGGCGGCGGGACGTACTCGCGGGTAAAGGAGAGGGACGGGTCCGCGTCCTCGGGGCAGAACAGGTCCATCTTGTGCGTACCGGGCACGACTTCCAGGCCGCCGTTGGCCCGGTCGACCCGGTCCACGGCGATCCAGGCAGCCACGCAGGTGCCCGGCTCGACGCGCAGATAGAAGTTGTCCTGATGCAACGCCTGCCCGCGGGCCCCGGGCGGCTTGAAGTAGAACATGCTCTGGGCTGCTATCGGCTCCTCCTCAAGTAGCTCCCGCAGGACGGCGGCGATCCTGGCGTCCAGGAGGTAGCGCAGCGCGACGTCGTTGATCTGGTGCGGCTGCATGATGCGCGGATAGGCCCGCAACCCGTCGTACGGCAGGCCGGGTTCCTGTGGCTTCGGCGAGAAATGACCAGGAACGGGGCCCGCGGCGTGCAGGCGCGTGAACTCCTCCCGCAGCAGATCCGCCTCGTGCGGGGCCAGCATGCCGCGGACGACGATGTAGCCCTGGTCGTGGAAAACCTTGGTGTCCATGCCTTCGAGCCTAAGAAGGCGGGCTGTGGGAGGGTATGCCGGTGAGCGCCGACGACATGTCTGTTCCTGCTGCCGAGCTCGTCATCGTGGGCCACTACGACAAGGGGCCCGGCTACGCCACGCGGCGCCCGTCGGGTTCGCCGAGCTGGCTGCTGATGTGGACGCAGGAGGGGGCGGGGCTGGTCGAGCAGGGCGGGGCGGCGCTCACGGCGGGCGCGGGCGACCTCGTGGTGCTGGCCTCACGGGCGGCGCACCACTACCGGACGGCGGGGGAGCGCTGGCGGTTCTGGTGGGCGCACTTCCAGCCGAGACCGTCCTGGGTGACCTGGCTACGCCCCTACGCCCTCTCACCCGGCTGCCACCTCGCCCCCGCCCCCCACCTCACCGCAACCACCCACCCCGCCCCGGACACCACCCTTGGGCCTGGCGTCAACCTTCCGCCCGGCAGTGTCACCCCCGGCAGACTGGGACCGCCGTCGGCTGAGTCTCCGTCGTTGTCCGGCCGGATCGAGCAGGCGTTCCTGCGGGCGCACGCCTATGCCCGCTGGAGCGGCCGGGGTGTGCCGCCGGAGCCGGGGGAGACGTCCCGCCCGGTGGCGGCCATGGCGGAGCGGGCCCGCGAGCTCGTGCTGGGCGCGGTGGAAGAGATCCTCCTCCTGGCGACGGCCGCCCCGGACACCTTCGGACCGGACCCAGACGACGGCGAGAACGGCCCGAGCCCACGGGGCGTGAGCGCGTCTGGTGCGGGTGGGTTGAGCGGGGCGGGACCGGGCGGGGTGCGTGGGGCAGGACTGAGTGGGGTGCGTGGGGCGGGAGCGGGTGGGTTGAGCGGGGCGGGTGTGGATCGGAGGGTGGCGCGGGCGCTGGAGCTGATCGCCGCGGAACCAGGCGCCCCGCACACCGTCACGTCGCTGGCGGCGGCCGTGGCGCTGTCGCCCTCCCGCTTCGCCCACGTGTTCGCCGAGCGCACCGGCCGCACCCCCATGCGTACGGTACGGGCCGCCAGGCTGGCCCACGCCGCCCAGCTCCTGGAAGCCACCGACCTGGACATCGGCCAGGTGGCGGCGGCCTGCGGCTTCGTCAGCCCCTTCCACTTCAGCCGCACCTTCGCCCAGGAGTACGGCCTGCCACCCCGCGCCTACCGCCACCGCCTGAACGCCTAGAGCTCGACCGGCCCGCCACTGCGCCAGTACACGTTGCCCTCCCGCGACAACAGATCCGCGTCGACCAGATACCGCCGCAAAGCCGCGTAGTCATCGTGAAAAGCCCGCAACGCCACGTTCACGTCCTTCTCCGCGTACCGCACACCCGGCTCGAACACCCGCACGATGTACCGCAGCACCACCAGCCGCTTCTCGTGCTTCATCGGCATCGTCTGCAGCCGCCCCTCCACCAGGAACGTCTGCAGCACCCGCTCCTCCTCGCTCAGCCGCGGCGAGGGCTCGGCCAGCGCCTTCAGCAGCTCACGGAAGCGCTCCGGCCGCGCCCGCCACCGCCCCTCCTCATCCGGTACGGCCAGCCCGCCCGCCCGCAACCTCTCCAGCACCTTCGGGGAAAGCCCGGCGGCACCGGTGTCCAGCACCAGCGCCGAGAAGGCCCGCAGGGTGTCGTCCTGAGCCAGCAACCCGAGAACCCGCTTGACGTCGTCGTCGCTCATTCCCCCTATTTTGAACCATGCTGAAGACGATCCTCGTCGCCTCCGTCATCGCCGGAGCGATCCCCCAGGGCTTCCTGCTGTACGAGAAGGACGCCGCGAAGAAGGACAAGAACCCCGAGACCAGCTGGGCGGTCAGCACGAAGAAGACCGCCAAATCCGTCGTGAACCCCTGCGACCGCGCCGCCCTCGGCCAGGCCGGCCGTACCTCCGCGAAGACGATCATCTACACGGCCGTCCCCGACTACTCCAAATCGGAACAGGTGATCCTCTACACCAACGCCGCGTCCGCCGGCGCCGCCCTGGCGGGCATCAAGAGCGCGGCCGCCTCCTGCGGCACGAAGGGCTACCGGTTCGCCGCCCGCGCGGTGAAGCTCGGCGACGCCGCCCTCGCGATCACCGGCCAGAGCTACTACAAGGGCAAGCCCGCGGTCGGCGGCGAGCGCGCGATCGTGGTCCGCCGGGCCAACGCGCTCATCGTGTACACGCAGGCAGGGGAGTGGGGCAAACCCGCCACGGCCGACTTCACCCGGCAGACCCAGGACGCCAAGCGCATGCTGGCCAAGGTCTGCCGGATCGCCTCGTGCTGAATGTCTCGATCTTGAGACATTGTCATGACACGACGGCGAACCTCGTGACCGGACACTAGAGGAAGAGGCGTGTGCCGGGGCGCCCTTGCCAGTCCGTCCCGGCGCACGGCTTAACCATCCCCCCGCAGCGGCCACCCCGTCCACCACGCACCCGGCCAAAGCCCTCACCAGATCTCAGGGCTCCCGCTCGGGTCGTGCGCTCCCCCGGAACAGCGCCGCCTCCTCGGTGCTCACCGCATCTCCGGCGATCCAAGCGCCGCCTCCACGGGCCCTGCCGAGGGAAGCGGAGCACACCGCACTGCACCACCGGTGACCCCGCGCCAGCCCTGCGCCCTCTGTAGAGCGGAGTGGGGCGCCGCAGTGCGTCACGGGCGATCTCCACGCTTGCCCCGCGCCACGGTAGAGCCGGGCGGGGTGCTGCGCTGCGCGGCGTACCGCGCCTCCGGTGAGGGCGGGCGCGACGGGCCGTGGGGTGGGTGGGGTGTGTGCCCGTCGTGGTGCCGGGGCTGGCGGGCCGCAGGCGTGGTGGGGTGGTCAGAGGCGGTTCAGGCCCTGGACGTGCAGGACGGCCCGGCCCTCCTCGTCGGAGGCGGTCAGGTCCACCTGGGCGTCGATGCCCCAGTCGCCGTCCCCCGCCGGGTCCTTCACCGTCTGGCGGACCTTCCACAGCCCGCTCTCCTCCTCGATCCGCAGCAACGCGGGCCCCCGGGCGTCGGCGCCGGTGAGGATCTCCTCGTGGTCGTCGTAGTACGCGTCAAGCGCGGCGGGCCAGTCGACGTCGGGAGCCAGCTCGGCCAGCTCCTCCTCCTTCTCCAGCGCGCACAGCTCCACCAGGCGGAACATCGCGTTGCGCACCAGCACCCGGAACGCGCGCACGTTGGCGGTGACGGGACGGACCTTGGTCTCCAGCTGGTTCTGCGCCTCCAGCGCCTCGGCCGGGTTGGCCAGCTTCTCCCACTCGTCGATCAGCGAGGAGTCGACCTGGCGCACGAGCTCGCCCAGCCACTCGATGAGGTCGACGAGGTCCTCGGTCTTCAGGTGCTCGGGCACGGTACGCGACAGGGTCCGGTAGGCGTCGGCCAGGTAGCGCAGGACGGTGCCCTCGGAGCGGGCCAGCTCGTAGACCTGGATGTACTCGGCGAACGTCATCGCCCGCTCGTACATGTCACGCACGACCGACTTGGGGCTGACGGTGTAGTCGCCCACCCACGGGTGGCCGCGCCGGTAGGTCTCGTAGGCGCCGAGGAGCAGCGTCTCCAGCGGCATCGGGTACATGACCTCGGTGAGGGCGTCCATGCGCTCCTCGTACTCCATGCCGTCGGCCTTCATCTGCGCGACGGCCTCGCCGCGGGCCTTCTTCAGCTGGGCCGCGAGGATCTGGCGCGGGTCGTCGAGGATGGACTCGACGATGGAGACCATGTCGAGGGCGTAGCTGGGGGAGTCCTGGCCGAGGAGTTCGAAGGCGGCCAGGGCGAAGGTGGACAGCGCCTGGTTGAGGGCGAAGTCCTCCTGCAGCTCGATCGTCAGGCGGGCGCGGCGGCCCTGCTCGTCGGGGTCCTTGAGCTGCTCGACGATGCCGCCGGCCAGAAGGGAGCGGTAGATGGCGATGGCCTGGCTGATGTGCCGGCGCTGCCACTTGCGGTCCTCGTGGTTGTCGGTGAGCAGGTGCTTCATGGCGGCGAAGCAGTCGCCGGGGCGGTTGATGACCGCGAGCAGCATCGCGTTGCTGACCTTGAAGCGGGAGTTGAGCGGCTCGGGCTCGGCGGTCTGGAGCTTCTCGAACGTCTCCTCGCTCCAGCCGACGAAGCCCTCCGGCGGCTTCTTGCGGGCGTAGCCGCGCCGCCGCTTCGGGTCGTCGCCGATCTTTGCCAGCGCCTTGGCGTTCTCGATGTCGTGCTCGGGGGCCTGGCAGGCGACGTAGCCGATGGTGTCGAACCCGGCCCGTCCTGCGCGGCCGGCGATCTGGTGGAACTCGCGGGCGCGCAGCCTGCGCACCTTGTTGCCGTCGTACTTGGACAGGGCGGTGAACAGCACGGTGCGGATCGGCACGTTGACGCCGACGCCGAGGGTGTCGGTGCCGCAGATGACCTTCAGCAGACCGGCCTGGGCCAGGCGCTCGACCAGGCGCCGGTACTTGGGCAGCATGCCGGCGTGGTGGACGCCGATGCCGTGCCGTACCAGCCGCGAGAGGGCGCGCCCGAAGCGGGTCGTGAAGCGGAAGCCCCCGATCATGGCGGCGATGGCTTCCTTCTCCGCCTTCGTCGCCATGTTGATGGACATGAGGGACTGGGCCCGTTCCATCGCCGAGGCCTGCGTGAAGTGCACCACGTAGACCGGCGCCTGGCCGGTGGAGAGCATCTCCTCCAGCGTCTCGTGCAGCGGCGTCATCCGGTAGGAGTAGATCAGCGGGACGGGGCGTTCGGCGTGCTTGACGACCGAGGTCGGCTTGCCGGTGCGGCGGGTCAGGTCGCGCTCGAACATCGACACGTCGCCGAGCGTCGCCGACATCAGGATGAACTGGACGTTGGGCAGCTCCAGCAGCGGCACCTGCCAGGCCCAGCCCCGGTCGGGCTCGGCGTAGAAGTGGAACTCGTCCATGACGACCTGGCCGACGTCGGCCGCGGCGCCGTCGCGCAGCGCGAGGTTGGCGAGGATCTCGGCGGTGCAGCAGATGATCGGGGCGCCGGGGTTGACGCTGGCGTCGCCGGTCATCATGCCGACGTTCTCGACGCCGAAGACCTCGCACAGGTCGAAGAACTTCTCCGAGACCAGCGCCTTGATCGGCGCGGTGTAGAACGTGCGGATGTCCCTGGTGAGGGCGGCGAAGTGCGCGCCCGCGGCGACCAGTGACTTGCCGGAGCCGGTCGGGGTGGCGAGGATCACGTTGCTGCCCGAGACGACCTCGATCAGCGCCTCCTCCTGGGCGGGGTAGAGCGTGAGCCCGCGGTCGGCGTTCCAGCCGACGAACGCGTCGAAGATCTCATCGGGCTCGGCGTCGATCTCTTCCGGCAGGCGGTCTACGAGGAGGCTCACCCCCCTATCCTGCCGAATTCCCGGACCTGCTCGAACACCCCCGCCCGGATCCGTCGCGGTTAGGAGCGGATGATTACATAGTGTTATGAGTCGATCGCATCTGGTGGCCGGTGTCCTGGTAGTGGCGTTGAGCGCCTGCGGTACGACCAAACCGCAGCCCTCGCCGTCCGCCGAGCCGCCCGCGGCGGGGGGACAGGCGAACCCCAGCCCATCTCCCAGCCCGTCGCCCAGCGCTTCGGCCAGTCCCTCCGCCGGCCCGGGCACCCCCGCGTTCGTCCCCTCCTACATGGCGCCCGAGGACAAGGACCTGAGGCCGGCCGAGAAGCTGATGCGCGACCACCACCTGCTCCAGGAGTGGGCCGAGTCGGCCTCCGACGCGTTCATCCCGCCGCGCGACATCCCCGTGAAGGCCGAGCAGTGCGACACCGTCAACGCCTTCTACAGCCCGGAGGACCGGACGATCACCATGTGCTACGAGATGGTGGCGTACCTGCAGAGCCTCTTCGCCGCGCCCGAATCCGGCCAGAGCGCGACGCCCGACCCGCAGGACGTCGACGAGAGCGTCGTGGGCGCGATGAGCGGCATCTACTACCACGAGCTCGGCCACGCCCTTATCGACCTGTACGACCTGCCCTCCACCGGCAAGGAGGAGGACGCCGTCGACCAGCTCTCCGCCCTCGTGCTCATCGGCTCGGCCGAGGACCAGCGGGACTACTCCGAGATCATCAGCACCATCCAGGCGTGGGGCCGGATGTCACAGCAGGAGGTCTCACAGCCGCTCGACAAGACCGTCTTCGCCGACGAGCACTCGCTGAGCGTGCAGCGCTACTACAACATGATGTGCTACCTGTACGGCTCCAACCACAACGCCTTCCTGCCGCTGATCGCCGACGGCGCGCTGCCGGTCACGCGGGCGGTGCGCTGTGAGGAGGAGTACGCCAAGATGGCCAAGGCCTGGGCCACCCTCCTGGCCCCGCACATGCGCACCGACCTGCCCGACATATCCCCCACCCCCAGCCCGAGCCCCAGCCCGTCCCCGTCGGGTACGCCCGGCTAGCTCAGGTCGAGCTGCATCAGCACGGTGTCCAGCCAGCGCCCGTGCTTGAAGCCGACCGCCCGCAGCCGCCCCGCCTCCCGGAAGCCCAGGGCCCGGTGCAGCTTCGCCGAGGCCGGGTCGCCGCCGTCGGCGATCACCGCGATGATCTGGCGTGCCCCGCTGTCCCTGCAGGCCGCGACCAGCGCCTCCAGCAGCGCCCTGCCCAGCCCCCTGCCGGTGAAGCCGGGCGCGAGGTAGACGGTGTCCTCCAGGCTGTGCCGGTAGGCGGGCTTGGGCCGGTACTGCCCCGCGTAGGCGAACCCGCCGACCGCGCCGTCCGCCTCCGCCACCAGGAACGGCAGGCCCGAGGCCGCCTTCGCCCGCCAGAAGCCGGGTTCCGGCGGGTTCTCCTCGAAGGTGGCCACGGTGTTGAGCACGTAGTGGGCGTAGATGTCGGCGACGGCGGGCAGATCGGCCTCGGTCACCGGGCGGATGACGCTCATGCCGCCCGATTGTGCCCGAGAACGCCTCACAACCTGGCACGCGGCCCGGTGAGGAGCAGGCCGCCGAGGGTCGCCAGCGTGCCCAGGACCGGCGCGATGCCGGGGGCGAAGCCGTACACCATGAGCAGGACGAGCCCGGCGCCGATCAGCGCCGCGGCCGGGCCCGAGGTGGACCACGACGGCTTGCCGTACGGCAGCGCCGGCGGCTCCTCGAAGCGGGCGAAGCACCGCACCAGCGGCCACATCACCAGCGTCAGCAGCCCGAACCAGATCGGCCACCCCGCCAGCCAGCCGAGGCTGCCAGGAGCCGGAGTGCCGATGCCCAGCACCACCACGACCACCCCGGTCACCGCGAACAACGCCGGCATGTGCCACAGGTACACGGTCATGATCCGCGGCCCCGCCCAGGCCAGCACCTTCCCGGTACGCAGCCGCACCAGCCACGGCCGCACCAGCATCGCCAGCCCGATCTGCCCGAACGCGACGGCCAGCATGGCGAGCGTAGGAGGCGCCATGTTCGACACCGCGGCGCCCGGCATCCCGATCATGCTGCCCGGGTACGGGCCGAAGGCCACCAGCAGCGCCGCCGCCCCGAACCCGGCGGCCGCCATCAGCGCCGGCCTGCGCAGCCGTCCCTCGGCGTAGAAGAAGCCGAGCTGGTGCACGGCCATCCAGACGAACACGACGTTGGCGTAGCCGAGCGACTCCACCCCCGAGGAGAACCGGACCACGTCGCTCACGACCGCCCCCGCGGCCAGGACCGCCACGACCCGCCAGCCGAACCGCTCGTGCGCCCTCATCATGAGCGGCGTGAGCGTGACCGCGATCAGGTACACGGCCAGGAACCACAGGAGCTGCCCGGTCAGCCGCGCCCCTGTCTCCAGCGGCTGGGCGGGCACCCCCATCGCGGCCAGCATCTGCGGCAGCGGAATCCACACCGCCGCCAGCGGCAGCAGCGGCCAGGCCAGGCGGCGCAGCCGTACGTTGAGCCACTGCGGCGCGCCGGCGTGGGCGCGCCCGAAGCTGATGGCGTTGGCCGCCCCGCCGGCGAAGAACACCAGCGGCATCACCTGGCTGATCCACGTGACCACCCAGACCCCCGGGGTGGCCAGCGCGTTGCCGGTGGTGAGCCGGCCGCCGTCGTAGCTGAGCACCGGGATCGTCCAGTGCTGCAGCACCACGAGCGCCATGCCGAAGACCCGCAGCAGGTCGATGAAGGTGTCGCGGCGTGCGGGCGCCTGGACGACCCGCCTGGGTGGGTGGTCGAGCAGGACGGTCATGGGGGCCTCGATTCAGTGGATCTTTCGCTGGAAAACGTGATGAACCAAGGCTTCCGGCCGGGCGGCCGTGGCACAGTGACGCCCGCCGCCCTCTTCCGGTCAAGATCCCACCACCAGGCTTGGTAGTGCTGGCCCTACCCCCAAAGGCGGGCGTACCCGGTCGTCTCAGGGGGGTCGGGGCCGTAGCGTTGACGGCATGCGCTCCCTGATGAGACGAGTCCTCCTGGACTCGCGCTACACCCTGGTCGGCTTCCCGACGGCCGTCATCACGTTCGTGCTGATGGTGGCCGGTCTCGCCGCGGGCGTGGGCACCGCGGTGGTGTGGATCGGGCTGCCGATCCTGGCCGGCACGCTGATGCTGGCCCGCGCCTTCGCTGAAGGCGAGCGCGGCTGGCTGTCGGACGTGCTGGGCCGCCCGCCGGTACGGCCCCGCTACAAGCCGGCCCCTCCGGGCGCGGGCCGCCTGCGCCGCCTGGTCAACCCGCTGACGACCGGGCAGTCGTGGCTCGACCTGCTGCACGGCATCCTGAACTTCCCGGTCGCGATCGCGTCGTTCGTGCTCACGGTCGTGTTCTGGGCCCTGCCGATCCTGGGGCTGACCTATCCGATCTACGGGATCTTCACCTCGCGCATCGCCGACAGCAAGGAACTGCCCGAGCTGCTCGGGTTCGGCGACAGTTACGGGGTCAACGTCCTCTTCCACGTCGGCCTGGGCCTGGTCGGCGTGGTCCTGCTGCCGTTCGTCACCCGGGGGGCCGCGCTGCTGCGCGCCGCGCTCGGGCGCGTGCTGCTGACCGGCGTCGCCGAGCTGCAGGAGCGCATCTCGGACCTGTCGGAGTCCCGCTCCGCCGCCGTGTCCGCCGAGGCGAACGCGCTGCGCAAGCTGGAGCGCGACATCCACGACGGGCCGCAGCAGCGCCTGGTCTCGCTCGCGATGGAGCTGTCGCGGGCGCAGCGGCAGATGCAGAAGGACCCCGAGGCGGCCCAGGTCACCATCAAGGAGGCCATCAGCGCCACCCGCGAGACCCTCGACGAGCTGCGCGCCCTCTCACGCGGCATCGCCCCGCCCATCCTGTCCGACCGCGGCCTCGCGCCCGCGCTCGCCGCGCTGGCCGGACGGTGCACGGTCCCCGTCGACCTCGACGTGCAGATCGTCGGGCGCTACCAGGCCGCCGTCGAGAACGCGATCTACTTCGTCTGCGCGGAGACGCTCACGAACGTCGCCAAGCACAGCCGGGCCCAGAGCTGCACGATCCAGCTGGTCAAGACCGGTGACACGCTCATGCTGATCATCGGCGATGATGGTGTCGGCGGCGCACACGTCGCCAAGGGACACGGTCTCGCCGGACTGGCCGACCGGCTGCGCGCCGTGGACGGCGAGCTGACGGTGCAGTCACCTGACGGCGGGCCGACATTGATCGTGGCGGAGGTTCCGTGCGGGTAGTGGTCGCCGATGACGCGGTGCTGATCAGGGCCGGCCTGGTCAGGCTCCTGGAGGAGTTCGGCTTCGAGGTGGTGGCGACGGTGGGCGACGGTGACGCGCTCGTCGAGGCCGTCGCCGAGCACCGGCCGGACGTGTCGGTGGTGGACGTGCGGATGCCGCCGTCCTTCACCGACGAGGGGCTGCGCGCCGCCGTCGAGGCGCGGCGCCGGGTGCCGGGGGCGCCGGTGCTGATCCTCTCCCAGTACGTGGAGGTCTCCTACGCCGACGACCTGCTCGCCGACGCCAGGGGCGCGGTGGGCTACCTGCTCAAGGACCGGGTCGTCGACGTGGACGAGTTCCTCGAGGGCCTGCGGCGGGTCGCCGCGGGCGGCACGGTGTTCGATCCGCAGGTGGTGTCCCAGTTGATGGTGCGCAGGCGAAGGGACGACCCTCTCGCCCAACTGACCCCGCGCGAGCGGGAGGTGCTCGGGCTGATGGCCGAGGGCAAGTCGAACCCGGCGATCGGGCGGCAGCTCGTGATCAGCGACGGCGCGGTGGAGAAGCACATCCGCAGCATCTTCGCCAAGCTCGGGCTCTACGCCGAGGACGGTGACCAGCATCGCCGGGTTCTCGCCGTCCTGGCCTATCTGCGGTCCTGACGCGTGGCGTGGGGTTCGCCTGTGGAGGGGTGGCGGGGGGTGCGGGCCGCCCGCCGTACGCGCACAGGGGGTTCTGCGCGCCCGCACCAGGCGGGCGCGAGGCGCCGGCCGGTGGGGGGCGGGGCGTGCCGGGGGCGGAGGGGCGGCGGGGGGCCGAGCGC
>NZ_JBHYIO010000005.1:0-54063 GCF_042740095.1 Nonomuraea sp. NPDC059023
ACCAGGGAGAGCACGACGGCGACGGTGATGGCGGTGAACCCGACGTCGAGGCCGAAGAACAGGGCTCCTCCGGCCAGGACGACCAGGCCGGTGAGCGTCAGCAGGCGCTCCTTGTTCAGCACGACCACGCCGGCGGCCGGAGGGGCCATGACGGCGGTGCCGCCCGAGCCGCCTTCCGGCTCGTTCTCGACGACCGGCTCCCCGTTGCGCCGCAGCAGCTCACGGCCGCCGAACAGGAGGAAGACGACGGCGGACAGGGCGAGGTTGAAGGTGAAGGAGCTGATGAACAACATCCCGGGATCGCCGGGCAGGTTGTTGCGGGTGACGACGCCGTTGACGATGCTGCCGAAGATGCTGATGGGCGAGAAGCCGCCCGCGCTGGCCCCGTTGATGACCAGCAGGCCCATGAGCATGGGGTTGATGCGATAGCGCAGGGCGAAGCCCATGGCGACCGGGGCGATGATGGCGACGGCCGCGGGCACGACCGCGCCCACGGCCGTGAGCAACGCCGTGACCAGGAACATCATCCAGGGAATGAGCGCGATCTTGCCACGTACGAGGCGGACGGCGGCCTGCACCAGCCAGTCGACCGTCCCGTTGGCCTTGGCCATCGCGAACAGGTAGGTGACCCCGACGAGGATGACGAACAGGTCGCCGGGGAAGCCCGCGACGATGTCGTCCTTGCCTTCGCCGAGCACGAAGGCCCCGACCATGAAGGCGGCGACGAAGGCCAGGGCGCCCATGTGAACGGGCAGGACGGTGGCGACGAGGAACACTGCGGCGAGCACGATGATCGTGATGACTTGCACCGACATGCGGGGACTCCGGTTTTCCATGATGTGGAAACTTGTTTCCGCTTTGCGAGAGTATGACCCGGCTCACCATCCACGTCAAGACTTTTGCGTTCCTGGAAACCCGCATAGATTCCGCACAGCGGTAGAAATTTTCCGTATTGCGGATTTCTGGAGAAAGACGACGGCGGCACCGGTGAGCCAGACACCGATGCCGCCGTCGTCCCTGAGGCGTGGGAACTTCGCAGGCTCAGGAGATGCGCGTCGCCTTCTCCGCCGTTCTGCGGAACTTCGTGCCGTCCCATCTGTAGGTCTGGCTGACGACCAGATCGGGACAGCACCTGGGGGCCCGGTCGCTGATCACCTTGCCGCGCAGGTGTACGAGCCCGCCGCGGATCGAGACCTTCATGGACTTGAAGTAGCGGTTCTTGCCGAGCTGCCCGAGCAGGTGGGGCTTGGAGACTCCGTCGTACACGAAGGCGACCAAGGGGTTGCTCGACGTCGGGCTCGGGCACGACGAGACGACGACGGTCTCACGGCGTCGGTCACGGGTGAGGTCGCCCACGGCCGCGACGCGGGCGCGCACGACGTACCAGGCGGGTTTCGGCTTCGGCTTGGGACAGTTCAGCATCGGCTCCACCACGGACGCCCAGTCGACCCGGGTGGCGGCCGGTGCCGTCACGCCATCCGTGGTGGCCGCGTTGGCGACGCCTCCGCCCAGGACCATCGTCAGGGCGGCGGCGCCCGCCCATGCTCCGAAGCGACGGCCGATGTGCTCGGTAGATGAGGTCATAGTCACTCAGACGCGCGGAATCTTGAAGAGGTTGTTGATTTGCGCCGTCCATGAGGCCCGCGCACGCATGCCCGAAAGGCCGGTGCTCTCCGCCTCCATGGACGCCCGATGATGCTGCCACCGCGGCGGCGCAGTGGGGAGAACTCGACGTAGCCCTATCGCCGAGGAGGAGCGATGCCTGACTACAGGACGCCTGGCGTCTACATCGAAGCAGTCGACTCCGGTTCCAGGCCGATCGAGGGCGTGGGTACGGCTGTCGCCGCGTTCGTCGGCTTCGCGAGCGATGGACCGAGCGAGCCGACCCTGGTGACGAGCTGGACCCAGTACACGGGCCTGTTCGGTGAGTCCTTCGCGGGCGGCCTGCTCGCGCACGCCGTCTACGGGTTCTTCCTCAACGGCGGCAGCGCCTGCTATGTGGTCCGCATCGGCGGAGACGGCGCCGCCCCGACCCCCGCGCCACAGGCGATGCTCGGCTCCTTCCGCATCGTGGCCAAGGAACTGCCCGAGGGGGAGAGCGGGGACATCAGCGTCGAGGTGTCCGAGCTGCCCCAGGCCGAGGGTGAACAGTCGACGGAGGAAAGGTTCGCGATCAGGGTCAAGCGTGACGGCAAGGTCGAGGAGACCTTCGAGTTCCCGGCGAAGTCCGGTAAGGGCACGCTGGCGACGGCCGTCCGGCAGTCGAAGCTGATCAAGGTCGAGGAGGCCGACGCGGAGCTGGTCAAGCTGGAGCCGCAGGCGATCACGTTGAGGACGCCGCCCGCGCCTCCGGTGCTGCCCGCCGAGGTGGGCCCGGACATGTACATCGGGAACGAGGAGCAGCGCAGCGGCCTCAGCGGTCTCGCGGCGGTCGACGCGGTGACGATGATCGCGATACCCGACCTGATGGGCGCGTTCGAGCGGGGTGCCATCGATGCCGACGGCGTGAAGGTCGTGCAGGGCCAGCTCCACTCCCACTGCGACGCGATGAAGGACAGGATGGCGATCCTCGACGCGCCGCCGGGGCTGTCCGCGCAAAAGCTGCAGGAATGGCAGCTCGACCTCGGCCTGGACAGCATGTGGGCCACCCTCTATCACCCGTGGATCAAGGTCTTCGATCCGGAGACCAAGGGGGTGAGACTCATCCCGCCCAGTGGCCACATCGCGGGGGTCTGGGCGCGTAGCGACGCGACCCGCGGGGTGCACAAGGCGCCGGCCAACGAGGTGATCCATGGTGCCATCGCGCTGGAGTCGCAGCTCACCCTGGCGGAGCAGAACCAGATCGACCCGCCCCGCGTCAATTGCATCCGGGTCATGCCCGGCCGGGGGATCCGGGTGTGGGGAGCACGCACCCTCGCCCCCGCCGACTCGCCATGGAGGTACCTGAACGTCCGGCGCCTGTTCAACTACCTGCAGGAGTCGATTCTGGAAGGCACCCAGTGGGTGGTCTTCGAACCCAACGACGACGCCCTGTGGGCCAGGATCCGGCGTACCATCGCCGCCTTCCTCGTCATGGAGTGGCGCAGGGGCGCGCTGTTCGGGCTCACCCCGGACGAGGCCTTCTACGTCAAGTGCGATCGTGAGACCAACCCGGCGGAGAGCATCGACAAGGGCCTGGTCGTCTGCGAGATCGGTGTCGCACCGGTGAAACCGGCCGAGTTCGTCGTCTTCAGGCTGGCCCAGATGGCGAGCGGCACCAGCCTCGTCAGCGAATAACACAGGAGATCGCAGATGGCACTTCCCGACCTCGACACCGCGGTCGCCCACTCCTTCGGCCTGGAGGTGGACGGCATCGTCATCAAACAGATCAGCGAGGTGGCCGGGCTCAAGATGGAGCAGGACGTCATCGAGCTGCGCCAGAACACCGCCGACGGCAAGTACGTCGTCAAGAAGCTGCCCGGCCGCGTCAGAGCGGGCGAGGTGACGCTGGTACGCGGCCTGACCGCCGACAACAGCTTCGAGAAGTGGGCCAAAGAGGCGCAGTTCGGCCGGATGTCCAACGCCAGAAAAGGCGGCGCGATCATCGTCTACGACTACGAGAACAACCCCATCAAGCGCTACAAGCTGGTCAACGCCTGGCCGAAGAGCCTGGAGATCAGCGCCATGAAGGCGGGCGACACCAACGTGCTCACCGAGACCCTGGTCGTCACGTACGAGCAGATGGAGGTCGAGTGAGCATGTGGCGATCGACGGCCGTCGCCGACCCCGCGCCGCCCGCCGGAGAGGCGCCCCTGCGCACCGAGTTCCCCTTCCGGCTGCCCCGCGGATACCTCGACGCCTCCGGCACCCTCCACCGCGACGGGGTCATGCGCCTGGCCACCGCCCGCGACGAGCTCATCCCCCTGCGCGACGACCGGGTACGGGAGAACGCCGCCTACCTCACGGTCGTGCTCCTCGGGCGGGTGGTCACCCGCCTGGGCGGCATCGCCGACGTACACCCCGGGATCATCGAGAACCTCTTCGCCGCCGACCTCGCCTTCCTGCAGGACCTCTACCGCAGGGTCAACAGCGAGGGGCACGCGCGCGCGGACGTGGGCTGCCCGGCCTGCGGGCACGGGTTCACCGTCGACCTCTCGGGCAGCCGCCTGGGGGAATCGTGACCCACGCGCCGGACCGTCTCTACGGGGAGATCGCCTACGTCGCGTACCACTTCCACTGGCCGCTCGACGACATCCTGGACCTGGAGCACGCCGACCGCGAACGATTCGTCGCCCAGATCGCCGCCCTGGGCGCCCCCCGATGAGATGGCCCTGGCGCCGCACCCGCCGCCCGCAGCCATCAGCGCCCCCTTCCTGCGCCGACTGGCAGACCCTGCCCCCCATCCCCCTCTCCATCCCCCGGCACCCCGTGTTGCTCGACCCCGCACGCTTCGCGGCGGCGCTGGCATCCTGGCGCAACCCGTCCTTCCTGACCTTCCTCACCCACGAGCAGTCCACCGAAGCCCCCTCCGGCCTCGTCCACAACCTGGCCACCCCGATCCCGTTCCAAGGCCCCCGCACCACGCTGCCCACCGTGCCCGCCCCCAGCACACACCCCACCCCAACACCGACCACCCCCACCCCCACGCCCAGTTCACACCCCACCCCGACACCCACCACCCCCACGCCCAGCCCACACCCCACCCCGACACCCACCGAGCCCACGCCAGGCTCACACTCCACCCCGCCGCCCGACGAGCCCGCGCGCACCTCCATGCCTGGCACCCACTCCCCCGTGACAGGGCCCGCTCCATCGCCCGAGCTCGATCCGCGGCCCGCCGCACTCCCCGGCAGTCCGGCGCCCGTCGCCGAATCGCCCGCGAATGTGCCGCCTGCGCCGACCTCCCCGCTGACACCTTCCGTGGAGCCGACGCCCACGGCCTCGCACACGGCACCGGCCGTGAGCCCGCGTCCCGAACCCACGCCGCTCGCGCCACACCCACCGCTCGCACCACACCCACCGCTCGCACCACAGCCGCCGCTCGCACCGCAGCCCGAGCGGGCCACGTCACAACCCGCTGATCCCGTACGGCCGACGCCGCCTGTCACCCCCGAAGGTGAGCCACCTCCCCCGGGCCACATCCCCAAGCCCACCACCCACGAGCCCAGCACCGCCGAGCCCACCACCCACGAGGCCACCACCCACGAGGCCACACCCAGCGCGCCCGCGGTACCCACCGCATGGGCTGACCCCGCCGTGAGCACGCCCGATGGCGGCCTCCGCCCCCCGGTCATGCCGCGACCAGCGGGCCATGCCCCTCCGTCTCGCCCGCTGGGTCTGGGCGAACCACTCCCAGCCCATCCCCTCCCACCTGCCCCGGAGCAGGCCACGACGACCAGCGAGCCACGAACACCGGACCAAGGGACCACCCCCGAGCCCCCCGGCGAGCACGCCCCCGCGCGCCAAGACTTCGCCATGCACCAGCGTTCCGCCACACCCCGGGACTCGGCCACGCTCGGCTCTCCATCGGCGCCGCACGCACGGGGTTCCTTCCCGCCGGGCCTCTCCGCCGATCCCAGGATCTTGCGTGGCGGCGGCACAGAGAGGGACAGCGACGTGCGGCGGGCACCAGGAGACCTCCCGCCCCCTCCGGCCAGAGCCCAGCTCCCCGCGCACGAGCCGACACACAGGGAACCGGCCGCCACGACACCGCCCGGCGTATCAACGGGAGTGCGGCCACCGGGCCCGGAGGGTGCACGGGTGCGGGGGAACGAGGCGCCTGCCGGGCACGCGCACGGCGCGGAGGCGCGGGCCGTTCAAACGTCGCGGGCCGTTCAAACGGCGCGAGCCGAGTGGGAGCCCTGGGGCGGGGCGCGGGCCGTACCGGAAGAAGTCCAGACGCGGGCCGTACCAGAAGAAGTGCAGGGGACGCGGGACGGGGAGGAGCGGTCGGCGGTGCGGGAAGCGGGGAAGGCGGGCGCGCGGCGGGCGGAGAGCGGCGAGGAGGGGCCGATGAAGGTGGAAGAGCTGGTGGAGACGGTCTATGAGCTGCTGGTACGCAGGTTGAGGGCCGACTCGCGGCTGGATCGGGAGCGGCGGGGGCTGTCCATGGGCTCGCGGTTCTGAGGGGGCGGAGATGGCGGAGGAGGAGATCGCGGTCGCGGTGTGCTACGTGCTCAAGATCGACGGCCATGATCTGGGAACGTTCGACAGCTGCGACGGGCTCGGCTGCGAGGTGGAGATGGAGGAGCGCGAGGAGGGCGGCAACAACGGATATGTCTGGCAGCTACCGACCCGGGTGCGGTTCTCCAATGTGCGGCTGTCCAGGCCGGTCACCGCGGCCAGCAAGGACGTCACCCGATGGTTCGCGGGGACGGTGCACGGCGTGGCGCGCAGGACGGCGACGATCGAGGCGCGCACGCTCGCGGGCGAGCTGATCACGAGCTGGGGGCTGCGGGACGTCGTTCCGGTCAGGTGGACGGGGCCGCGGTTCGACGCCGGGACGCCCAGGGCCGCCATGGAGACGGTCGAGCTGGCCCATCACGGGTTTTTCGGACCGGGCTGGGGAGGCTGACGGTGTCCACGCCTGTCGCGTTCGAGGCTTCCGCGCCGTCCGGGATCGCCGCCCAGGGCCCGCCGCCCAGCCTGGAACGGGCCTATCTGGAGCTCCTTCATCCGCCGAGCGGCGGCTTCGGCAAGCCGGGCACCCGCTACGACACCATCGGCTTCCAGTTCAATCCGAACGAGCTGTCGTTCACCAAGGCCGCGCGGTGGCGGCGCAGCCCCCAGCGCAACACCAGGAAGAGCGGCGTGCCGCAGTTCCAGGGCCCGGAGCCGTGCAAGCTGACGCTGGAGATGTTCTTCGACGCGAGCGACACCATGGACGACAAGGTCGTCAAGGCGGTGGAGAAGCTGTTCACCTGCGTGGTTCCCACGGACAGGACGCTGGCCAACGCCCAGTCGTGCCCGCCGTGGGTGGTGCTGCGGTGGGGGTTGCTGAACGGTTTCACCGCGTTCGTGAGCGACGTGGCGGCGAGGTTCACCCTGTTCACCCCAGGTGGCCTGCCGATCAGGGCGGTCTGCTCGGTGACGATGGAGGAGGTCGCCGGGGTCCCGTCGAAGCAGAATCCGACCTCGGGCGCGCTGGGCGCGGTCGAGGTGCACGTGGTGGTGGCCGGGGAGACCCTGGCGGCGGTGGCCTACCGCGCGTACGGCGACCCCGCCCTCTGGCGGGCCGTCGCCGAGGCCAACGACGTCGACGACCCGTTGCGGCTGCGGCCCGGCACGCGGCTGCTGCTCCCGACGATCGAGGAGCTGACCAGTGGCCGCTGAGCTGTTCACCGGCGGCCTCGTGGTGGACGTCGAGGGCGCTCCCCTGCCGGAGGACGTCGCGGAGCGCCTCGTGTCGGGATATGTCGAGGACAGCGGGCATCTTCCCGACGTGTTCGTGCTGCGCTTCCGTGACGACGCCAACGTGGTGCTGAGCAAGGGCGGCTTCGCCATCGGCGCCAAGGTACGGCTGCGCGTCCAGACCTCCGATCCCGGCGGCCCCCGCCTCCTGATGAGCGGTGAGATCACCTCGGTGGCCCTCGACCTGGCCGCGGACGGGGCCTTCGCCGAGGTCCGGGGGATGGACGAGGCGCACCGGCTCATGCGCGGACGGCGAGTCGCCGTATATCCGGACATGACGGTGGCGGACATCGTGCGCAAGGTGGCCCGGCGAGCGGGCCTGCGGCCGGGCGAGATCGACCCGCTGCCGGGTGTCGGCGGCCGCCCCGACACGCAGATCAACCAGGACGGGATCAGCGACTGGGAGTTCCTGTGCCGGTTGGCCCGCCGTACCGGGGCCAGAGTGCGCGTCACCGACGGGAAGCTGTCGTTCCTGCGGCCCAGACCGCCCGCCGGGGCGGCGGCGGTCACCGTGGCGGCGGGCGGCGCCCTGCTGTCGCTCCGCGCCACCGTCACGGCGGGCGGGCAGGTGCCGGAGGTCGAAGTGCGGGGCTGGGACGCCGAGAACAAGCAGGAGGTCGCCGCCGTGGCCGCCCCCCGCGCGACCGAGGCGGAGGTGCCCGGCGCCGACCCGGTCGCGCTGGGCAGGCGGTTCGGGGCGCCGTCGTTGATGGCCGGCGACAGCACGTACCGCACGCAGGCCGAAGTGAGCGCGGCGGCCGACGCGCTGGCCGCGGAGCTGGGCGGCGGCGCGGCCGAGCTGGAGGGCGTGGTCAGGGGGGATCCGGCGCTGCGGGCTGGCGCCCTGGTGGCGCTGGCCAACGTCGGCGCGCCCTTCGAGGGAAAGTACACGCTGTCGACGACCCGGCACACGTTCTCCGAGGTCACCGGCTACACCACCGCCTTCGCCGTGTCGGCCGGACCCTCTCCGGGCCCCGCGCCGTCCGGCGGCACGGGACTGGTGCCCGCGATCGTGAGCGACGTACACGACCCGGCGGGCCGGGGCAGGCTGCGGCTGAGCATGCCGTGGCTGGCCGACGGATACACCAGTGGCTGGGCCAGGGTGATCACGGCCGGTGCGGGGAGCGAGCGCGGAGCGGTGCTGCCCGCGGAGGTCGGCGACGAGGTGCTGGTCGGCTTCGAGAACGGCGACTTCGACCACCCGTACGTGCTCGGCGGGCTCTACAACGGCCAGGACGCGCCCCCCGGCCTGTCCACCTCGGTGATCGACGGCGTCAGCGGGGAGGTGAACGTCCGCGCCCTGGTCTCCCGGGCCGGCCACCGGCTGGAGCTCGTCGACTCGGTCACCGACGGCAGCGGAGTCCTGCTCGCCTCCGGTGACGAGCGGCTGACCGTACGGCTGGACGCGCTCACCGGCATGGTCGCGATCAAGGGGGCCAACGGCGTCGCCATCGACGCGGGCAACGGGCCGCTGGAGCTCAAGGGCGCCCGCGTCACCATGAGCGGCCTGGCCGACGTGGAGATCAGAGGCACCCAGGTGAGGATCAACTGATGGGGTTCGCGGCACGGGTGGGCGACCCGACGGATCATCCCGGCGTCATCACCGGGCCCGGTGTGCCGACCGTGCTCATCGGCGGGATGCCGGCGGCGACGGTCACCGCGATGCACGCCTGCTCCTTCCCCTCCCCCACCACGCCGCACCCGCCGACGCCCATCGTGGGGCCCGGCAGCGTGAGCGTGCTCATCGGCGGGCTGCCCGCCGTACGCGTGGGCGACCGTGCCGGATGCGGCGCCATGATCCTCGTCGGCTGCCCGACGGTGACGATCGGCGGATGACCATGAGCAGAGACTTCATCGGGTCGGGCTGGGCCTTCCCCATCGCGGTGGACCGCACCGGATCGATCGCGCTCGTCGCGGCGGAGCGGGAGGTCGCGGAGAGCATCCGCCTCATCCTCGGCACCTCTCCCGGCGAGCGGCCGATGCGCCCAGAATTCGGCTGCGCGATCCACGACCTGGTGTTCGCGCCCGCCAACGCGGGCACGGCGGGACTCATCTCCTATGAGGTACGGCGGGCGATCGAACGCTGGGAACCCCGAGTCGCCCTCCACGACGTCCAGGTGGGCTTCGGCCGCGTGGACGAAGGGATCCTGCTCATCGACATCCGCTACACGATTCGCGGCGACAACGACCCGCGCAACCTCGTCTTTCCCTTTTACGTCATCCCGCCGCACGAAGGAGCACGATGACGCTGCCCGCTCCCAACCTCGACGACCGGAGCTTCCAGGACCTCGTGGACGAGGCCAAACGCCTCGTCCAGGAGCGCTGCCCGGACTGGACGGACCACAACGTCTCCGATCCGGGCATCACGCTCATCGAGGCGTTCGCGTTCATGGTCGACCAGCTGCTCTACCGCCTGAATCGGGTCACCGACCTGCACTACCTCCGTTATCTGGACCTCATCGGCGTACAGCGGTTTCCACCGGCACCGGCGCGGTGCGACCTCACGTTCACGCTGTCGGCGTCCAGGGAGCACACAGTCACGGTTCCCAAGAGCACGCAGGTGGCGAGCAAGACCCATGGGGCGCAGGCGGAGGAGCCCATCGTCTTCACGACGGCGGACGACCTGCTGATCCTCCCGTGCTCGCTCACCCGCCTCTCCACCGGAACCGTCGGATCGGCTCCGGTGAACCAGAGCGACACGCTCGCTGAGGGGACGGGTGTGGACTGCTTCTCCCGCTCACCCCGCCAGGGCGACGCGGTGTACTTCGGGCTCTCGAACGCCGTGCCCGGATGCGTGGTCGGCCTCACGTTCTCCTGCGCGCTCGCGGGGCCGGGAATCGATCCCCGCGATCCGCCTCTCGAATGGCAGTACTGGGACGGGGAGGCCAAGGACTGGGTGTCCTGCGAAGTGGGCCGGGACACCACGGGCGGGCTCACCCAGGACGGCGAGGTGGAGGTGCACGTGCCGGGCGGCCACGCGGCTTCGGTGGTGGGCGAGCAGCGGGCGGGCTGGCTCCGGTGCCGCGTGGTCGAGGCGAGGGACGGCCGGCCGTCGTACACCGCCTCGCCGCGCATCACGGCGGTGCGCGCGCGGACCGTCGGCGGGACGGTCGCGGCGTTTCACGCCGACATCGTGGCGGACGAGATCGTCGGCGTGGCGGAGGGAGTTCCCGGGCAGCGGCTCACCGTGCAGCGCCCGCCCATCCTCGCCGACGAGCCGATGGTGGTGCGGGTGCACGCGCGTGACGGCACTCAGGAGTGGAACGAGGTGAGTTCCTTCGCCCCGTCGGGACCCGCCGACCGGCACATCATGGTGGACCGGGCGGCGGGCCAGATCGTCTTCGGGCCCGCGGTGCGGCAGAAGGACGGCTCGCTGCTCCGGTACGGCGACGTGCCGGAGAAGGGCGCCTTCATCCAGGTGCCGTACTACCTGACCGGCGGCGGCTCTCGCGGCAACGTGGCGCGCGGCATGCTGGACGTCCAGCGCGAGCCGGTGCCGTTCGTGACGTCGGTCGTCAACCGCAAGCCCGCCATCGGCGGTGTGGACGGCGAGTCGGTGGCCAACGCCGCCGCTCGAGGCCCGCTGCAACTGCGCATCAGGGACCGCGCCGTCACCGCCGAGGACTACGAGGAACTCGCGCGGGAGGCGGCACCGGAAGCGGCGCGGATCAGGTGCGTGCCCGGGCAGGATCAAGGGGTCCGGGTGCTGGTGGTACCCCGGGTGGAGCCGACGAACATGAGCTTCGAGCACCTCCAGCCCTCCAAGGAACTGGTCGGGAAGATCGGGCGGCATCTGGACCGACGGCGCTGCCTGGGTGCCCGCGTGCTCGTCGAGCCGCCCTTCTACCAGGGCGTCACCGTCGTGGCCAGGCTGAAGGGCAGGTCGGGCTCGAACATCGAGGCGGTGCGCGCCCAGGCCGTGTCCGCCCTCGACGCCTACCTCAATCCGATCATCGGCGGTCAGTTCGGCGCCGGCTGGCCGTTCGGCCGTATGGTGCAGTCGGGGGACGTGCACGCCGTCCTCCAGCGGGTCTCGGGCGTCGAACTCGTCGAGGACATCCAGCTGTTCGAGGCCGACCCGGTCACCGGGGACCGCGGCGAGCCCACCCAGCGCATCGTCCTGGAACCGGACGCCCTCGTCTTCTCCTACCGCCACCAGATCAGAGTGAGGAAACCGAGCGATGCGTAAAGCGGTCGGCCACCTGGCGAGTGCCCACCCCATGGGCGAGCAGCTACCGGCCATCTTCGCCGAAGGCATGGCCCAGGACCTGACGCAGGCGCTGGACGAGGTGCTCGCCCCCATCCTCACGACGCTCGACTGCCTGGACAGCTACCTCGACCCCGCCCTCACGCCCACGGACATGCTCCCGTGGCTGGCGGGCTGGGTCGCGATCGGCTTCGGCGAGCAGATGACCGAGGAACAGCGGCGCGCGCTCGTGGCCGACGCCGTGTCACTGCACCGGGGCCGCGGCACCCTGGACGCGCTGACCAGGCTGGTGAAGACCCTCACCGGCATCGACGCGCGGGTCACCGACTCGGGCGGCGTCGGCTGGTCCACCCGGCCGGGCGGCTACCTGCCCGGCACGGACGAGGCGGTGGTCACCATCCACCTGCCCGACGAGACGGTGGTCGACCGTCAATGGCTCCAGGACGTGCTCGAACTGGGCGTACCCGCGCACATCAGCGTCCGCATCACCATACTCAACCCGCCATGACGGGAAACTTCACGGGCAGGCGTTATGCGTCCAGGTGCACATCCCCGGTGGATAGCGCCGCTGAACCAATATGGCGTTGATGTTGGCCACGAAGTTGTCCATGATCGTCGCGACGTCTTCCGGCGAAGGCGCGGCGACCTTGAGAGAGCGCCAGGAACGCCCGTTGAACCGCACGCAGACGTCGAATACCGGAAGTTCGGTGACGTCCGCCCCCGCTTCCGGGAGTTGCTGAGGAAGTTCCAGATCGGGGAGGGTCTCCAGGTCCGGTTCTGTCATGTTCTTTTCCTTACCGTCAGAGGGTGAAGACGCGGATGCCGACTCGCGTGCCGCTCGAGTCGGTGTTGTGAACCAGGGAAATGGCGTAGTCGCAGTCACCCGTGGGTGAGACTCCGTCGGCCCGCACCGGGAAGCCGCTGAACTCCACCCAGCCGACGCTGCTGTCGCCTTCCTGCCAGGTCAGGGAGGCCTCCCCGAGGAAGCGTCCGCTGCCCTCCGGATCGGAGACCACGAACGTGCAGGTGTTGCCGTCGCCCCTGTCGTTCTCGGCGGAGATCTGAACCGTCAGCGGAACACCGGGCGTGGCCAGTGCCTTCCCCGACACGGGAAATCCGTTGCTGACGTTGAACGAGCTGCCCAGCCCCGAGGATGTGGTGTCGTTGATGGAGCGCACCGACACATTCATGGTGGTTCCGACGCTCAGTGTCGCCATTTTCGGCCCCCGTCGAATTCGTGTGAGTCAGATTGGACGATAGGTTCCGCTCCCGCGAAGAACCAAAGACACCCAGACGATCATGCGGTAAAGGTTTGTTGGCCGAACTCTGGTGACGCCCAGGGCGCTGCGGACACCTTCGGAATGCTGGATATGCGATTTTCGTAGGTATCCGCCTTGCCCGATCGAGCGGGCGCCGAATGGAGATCGGATGGAGCGTATCCAGGTGGTCGTGCGCGCCCACGACCCAATCTCCCGTGCCGGGGTGCTGAGCCAGCTCAGGCAGCGGCCCGAGGTTGAGATCTTGGAGACGGAACGCCCGGAGAACGCACACGTCGCGCTGGTCGTCGCCGACTCCGTGTGCCAGGAGACGCTGGGCGTCCTGCGCACCCTGCGCTGCCACGGCGACCTCCGGCTGGTGGTCGTCGCCGGGACCGTGGACGACTCCGGGCTGCTCGCCATCGTGGAGATCGGGGTGTCCGGCGTCGTACGGCGGGCCGAGGCGAGCCCGGAACGACTCGTCTCCGTGATCCGCTCGGCCACCACCGGCGGGGGCGCCATGCCGCCCGATCTCCTCGGCAGGCTGCTCGCCCAGGTCAGCCGGGTTCAGGGCGACCTGCTCACCCCACGTGGACTGAACTTCTCCGGCCTGGCCGAGCGCGAGGTTCAGGTGCTGCGCCTCATCGCCGAGGGGTACGACACCGCGGAGGTCGCCGCCGAGCTGGCGTACTCGCAACGGACGGTGAAGACCGTCCTGCACGACATCACCACCAGGCTCCACCTCCGCAACCGCGCGCACGCGGTCGCCTACGCCCTGCGCAACGGGCTGCTGTGAGCGGGCAGGACGGTGTGATCGGCGAAGCCGACGAGGCGCTGCGCGAGCTGATCCGCCGGGGAGCGCCGTCCCGCTCCAAGACCGAGGTTCTCCTCAGCGCGCCCGGCCCGGAACCGTCGGCCGAGGGCGAGGCCCCCGCGGTGCACCTGCGCCTCTATGACATCCGCGAGGATCTGGGCAAGCGGCGGCAGGGCATGATCAACGAAACGAACGCCGACGGCGCGGTCACCGCGAGGCACCGCCCTCCCCGGTACGTCAGCCTCTCGTACGCGGTGACGGCCCGCGCGCCGGAGCCGGAGGAGGAGCACCGGCTCCTGGGCACGATCCTGCGCGTGCTCCTCACCCACGACACCATCCCGGCCGACCACCTGACGGGCTCGCTGGCGGAGCTCGGGCTCCCGGTCACGCTGGTGGCCGCCCATCCGCCGCAGGAGGACCGTGCTTTCGTGGCCGCCTCGGCCGCGGGGGCGCGGCCGTTCGTCAACGTCGTGATCAGCGCTCCGATCAAGCCGGAGACACCCGGGCCCGTCGCGCCGCCGGTACGCGGGCCGCTCGGGGTACGCGCGGAAGAACGCCACGGCACCGAAGGACTGGGATGAGCATCACCTGCACGAACTGTGGCGACGTCAACCCGGACCGCACCAGGTTCTGCGTCCAGTGCGGCGAGTACCTGGCCTGGGACAAGCACGGCGGCGAGCCGGAGGACAACCGGTTGCCTCAGCCCGCCGAGCCGCGCCCGCCCGAGCAGCACGCGGAACTCGTCGCCGCGTTGTCCGAACGATCGGTACCCGTCACGCCCGGCGAGCAGGCGTCCACGACCGTGACCGTGCGCAACAGGGGCACCAGGGTCGAGCGGGTCAGCGTCGGCGTCAAGGGGGACGCGGCCGCGTTCGCGACCGTCGAGCCCGACGAGCTCGTGGTCCCGCCCGCGGGCGCGGCCACCTCCACGATCGTCTTCGGCCCGCCGCGGTCCTCGTCCGTCGCCGCGGGTACGACGGAGTTCACCGTGCTGGCCCGCTCCCTGGTCACCAGGGGCGTCTACGCGATCGCGGAAGGCACGTGCGAGGTCGGCGGCTTCGACGATCTGAGAGTCGACCTGACTCCCGGGATCTCACGGGGCCGGTGGGCGACCCGCCACTCGATCACCTTCGACAGCCGCGGCAACCTGCCCCACCGGGCCCGGCTGCGCGCCGCCGACGAGGAGGAGGCGCTGGGCTTCCGGATGCCGGTGACCAACCTGCTGATCGACGCCGGCCGTACCGTGGTGCCACTGCGTGTGTCCGCGCGCCCGCCCTTCACCGGGAAGCCGGCGGAGATCCCCTTCTCCGTGACGGCGAGCCTGGACGACGGCGAGAAGTCGTTCCGGGTCGACGGCACCCGGGTGGTGCTGCCGCTGATCCCGCCATGGGCGCTGAAGACCCTGGTCGTGGTCCTCGGCCTGGTCCTCATCGCCGTCGCCGCGGTCGTCGTGATCAACGCGTGGCGGCCGGAGCCGGAATCGAGGCCGGCGCTCACCGCCCAGGGGCCGTACGCCGCCGGAGTCGGCACGCTCACCGACGGGTACGCGTCGGTCGCGGTGAACGGGCTGTCCGACCAGGCGAAGATCTTCGTCACCTCCGACCTGTCCAGGCTCGGCGAGAAGGCGGCCAATCTCGGCCAGCCGCGCACCCGCGCGGAACTGCCCACCGGATCCCTCGGCGTGACCGGCCGCGATGGCGGCTCCTTCTCGGTTCAGCCGATCGACGGGGAGAGCGTGGAGGGCATGGCCTTCGACTACCTCGTCGTGAAGCAGCCCAGCGGAAACCTCGGCGGCATGCCGTTCGAGGCTGGTTCCGGGTCGCTCCCTGAGGGGGAGACCAGCGTGGACGTGCCTGCGGGCGCGGCCACGAGCGACTCGGTGATCCTGCTGACCGTGGAGCTGGACGGGCCGGCGGACCAAGCGATCACGGGACTCAAGGTGGACGCCAAGAACGACGGCGCCTTCACGGTCGCCACCCTCGACCTGTCGCCGGCGCCCGTGGACGTCGGGTTCAACTGGGTCGTCATCGACTCCGGCGACCCCGCGCTGGCCGGGGTGAGCTCGACGGACGCCGTGAGCGGCAGCGGGGACCCGGTGCGCATCAGTTCGCCTCTCGCGGACGGTTCCGGGGTCATCCTGCTCACCACGGACGCCGCGCACCGGGGGCTGGCCGGTGTCGCCATGTCGGGAGTATGCGTGGGTGGCCAGGGTGACGGCGCGTTCACGGTGGAGTGGTTCTCCGATCGGATCACCGTCCTGCCCACGGACTTCGACTACCTGATCGTCCAGAAGAAGTGACCACGCGCGTCCGTGCGTCCTGAAGGGCGGTGAACTCCGCCCTCGGGGCCGCCTGATGTGCGCTGTCCACGTCCGCTGCCCGGGTGACAGCCTCCTGTTGACGACTGTTTTCGGGGGGTATGAGGCCATGAATCCGAGAATGCGACTAGCGTCCGTTTTTGCAGCCGTTTGTGCGATCCTGGCCGGCGCGCCACCGGCCGCCTCGACGGTGCTCTCCTCTCCGGCCCCGGCACCCGACGCGACCCCGGACGCCGAGCCCGAGGCGCCGGAGGTCGAGCCCCACCCGGAACCGGACACGACTCCCAGCCCGGAACCGGACACGACCCCCAGCCCGGAGCCAGATGACTCGCCCTCGCCCGGAGAAGTGTCCCCGCCCCCGGAATGGAGCCCCAAGCCGCGTCCCCGCACCAGCCGGCCCCGCGTGGCGCCCGCGGGCTGCGACATCCTCCCGGCCACCGGGCCCGGCAGCCGTAAATGGATGGCCGAACAGCAAGTGGTCGCCGCCATGTCCGGCATTCCGGAACTGTCGACGTTCGTCTCGGCCATCAACCAGGCGTCCTACGCCGCCACCTTCGACACCTCTCGCGACATCACCGTCTTCGCACCGGTGAACGACGCCTTCGACAAACTGCCCGAGGGGCGGCTCGACAAGTGGCTGGGCGACCGCGAGACGCTCATCAGCCTCCTCGGCTACCACGTGATCCAGGGCCGCATGACCCCGGCGGACCTGGCCGACGCCAAGCTCACCACGAGGCAGACCGGCACCATCACCGCCAAGACCACCGACGGCACGATCACGCTGAACGGCGAGGCCACGGTGACGTGCCCGGACATCCAGACGGCCAACGCGACCGTCTACCTCATCGACACCGTCCTGGACCCGCCCAACTAGGTGGCGATCACCCCTGGGGCCTTCGCTTCCAGCGGGACTGCTCTGTTGCAAGGCGCCATGGCTCTTGCTAACTTTCCAGGCGAGACTTCTCACCGCGGGCTCACGCCTCGCCAACCAGCTTCTTCGGGCCCCGATGGCCACGGAAAAGGTGGAAGTCGTTCCACACCTGGAAGAGAGTATCTCTGCGATGGTGCTGGCAGTCTGGCGAGCCGTTAACGAGCCGACGTCCTTGCCTCGGAGCGCACGGGAACCCGTGTCCCGCCCTTAGCGCGACCGGTTTCACGTTCTCCCCTTCGCGGCGTTCCCTGCCGCCGCCGAGCAGAGATCCACGACCGGTCGCGAGCCCCGGGCCCGCCACCGTGACGAACCGTCCCGCCCGCGCGAGCGCCGTGGCCATGACCGGTACTTCCGTGTTCATGGAGGTCGAACAGCATGACGGAAGTCCCCTCGGCCACGCGGCGACCGTGGCTGGTCCTCGGCGTCTTCTGCGCCGGATTCTTCATGGCGTTGCTGGACGGAACCATCGTCAACATCGCCGTTCCCACGCTCATCAGCGGCATCGACGCCTCGTACAACCAGGTGCTGTGGGTGCTCGACGCCTACCTGCTGGTCTTCACGGTGCTGCTGATCACCACCGGACGGCTCGGGGACATCTTCGGCTACCGGCGGCTGTTCCTGATCGGCACCACCCTGTTCACCGTGGCCTCGGCCCTGTGCGGCCTGGCCGGCTCCGGAGGCTGGCTGCTGGCCGCGCGGGTACTGCAGGCAGTGGGTACGGCGCTGCTGTTCCCCCAGGTCATCTCGGCGATCCTGACGATCTTCCCCCCGGAGCTGCGCGGCCGCGCGTTCGGCGTCTTCGGGGCGATCGCGGGCCTGGCCCCGGTCGCCGGGCCGATCGTCGGCGGCTTCATCCTCGCCCACCTCGGCTGGCCCTGGATCTTCTTCATCAACATACCGATCGGCGTGATCACGATCATCCTGACCCTGATCTACGCCCCGCCGATGCGCTCAGGCGGCAGCCACGAGCTCGACCCGATCGGCGTGGCCCTGGCCACCGGCGGGCTGACCGGCATCGTCTTCGGCCTGGTCGAGGGCGAGCGCTACGGCTGGGGCCCCATGGCCCCCGTCATCGTCGCCGGCCTCGTGCTGCTGGTCCTGTTCGTGCTCTGGGAGGGCCGCGGAAAGAGCGAGCCGTTCATCCCCATGGCCCTGTTCGCCGCCCGAGGCTTCTCGGTCGGCAACGGGATCGGCTTCCTCTTCTACGCCGGCATGATGGCCATCCCGCTCGTCATGGTCCTCTACCTGCAGACGGCCCGCGGCCACAGCCCGCTGGAGACCGGCCTGATCCTGCTCCCCGGCGCAGTCCTGACCGCTCTCGCCTCCGCCCGCAGCGGGCGCCTGGCCGACAGGTTCGGCGGCAGACGCATCCTGCCGGCCGGGCTGGCCACGCTCGCTCTCGGACTGCTCGTCCTGGCCGTCACCACCGGCCCGCACAGCAGCGCGTGGAGCCTGCTCCCCGGCCTGATGATCATCGGCCTCGGCAACGGCGCCACCTACGCCCCTCTGCAACAGATCACGATGGACGGCGTGAGCTCCCGGCTGGCCGGTGCCGCCTCCGGCGTCGCCAACACCATCCGCCAGATCGGCAGCGTCGTCGGCCTGGCCGTCCTGGGCGCCCTGCTCTCCGCCCGCCTCAACACCACACTCCAGAACGACGCCGTACGGCAGGCCGCCCAGTTGCCCGCGCACCTGCGCGACGACTTCATGACCGCCATCGGCGACGGCGCCCGGCACTTCACCCCGCCCAGCCCACCGGCCGGCCTCAGCCCCGCAGAAGCCGCCCTGTTCCGGCGCCTGGGCGAGGAGGCCTTCACCGCGAGCTTCACCAGCGCCATGCACACCACCCTGCTGGCCACCGCCGCCACCCTCCTCACCGCCACGGCCTTCTGCGCACTCCTGGCGAAGCAACGATAGGACCGCCGTTTCGAAATCAAAGTCTCACAATTAGTTTTCGAGACAGCAGTAGATCGTCGCTCTGCAGACTTTGAACCGCGTCCTTCACGAAGCGACACTTACCTTGGGTCAAATTTTTGGCTACTCTACTAACCGTAAGTCAGTTCGCTGAAGGGATCAGCTCACCATGTACGAACGCACGAAAGTGTCCTTCCAGTCGTCCGGCACCCCCTGCGCGGGATATCTCTACCTGCCGACCGGCTCTACCGGGCGCCTGCCCTGCGTCGTGCTCTGCCACGGCTTCAGCGGCACCATGGACCGCCTGTACGGCTACGCCGAGCGCTTCGCCGCCGAGGGCATCGCGGCGCTGGTCTTCGACTACCGCAGCTTCGGCGAGAGCGGCGGCGAACCACGGCAACTCGCCGCCATCAAGGGCCAGCACGACGACCTGCGCGCCGCCGTCGCCTTCGCCCGCGGCCACGAACGCGTCGACGCCCGCCAGATCGTGTTGTGGGGCAACTCGCTCGGCGGCGCGCACGTCGTGTCCGTCGCGGCCGACGACCCGGCGATCGTCGCCGTGGTCTCGCAGATCCCCTACAACGGCTTTCCGAAGCGGGTCGAAGGGCGTAGCACCGGCCAAACCCTCCGCCTCCTCGCCGCCATCTTCTGGGACACCGTCCGCGGCAAACTGGGCCTCAAGCCGTACTACATCCCCATGGTGGGCCGTCCCGGCGAGCTCGCCGTCACCGCCACCGTTGAGGCCGACCAGCACATCCGCACCCTCACCGGCGACGGCAAGACCCTGTGGCGCAACAGCGTCGCACCCAGGGCCTTCATCCCCATGATGCGCTACCGCCCGGCCGAGGACGCCGCCCGCCTCACCCAGCCGCTCCTCGTCTGCATCGCCGCCAACGACCAGGAGACCCCCGGCGAGTCGACCCGCGCGCTGGCGAACAGTGCTCCCAAGGGCGAGCTGCGTGAGTACGCGGGCACCCACTTCAGCTTCTACACCGACCCCGCCATCCGCGACCAGGTCGCCGCCGACCAGATCACCTTCCTCCGCCGCCACCTGCCGTCAACGGCTCCGGCGACATGAACAGGCGCGGCCGATGAGTTTTCCGTCCTCACGGTGTCTACATGGGTGACAGGAATGAAGACGTAAGAACTGGAGCACCCCGTGGTCATCGTCGCAGGGCACATCACCGTCGAACCCCGGCAGCGCGATTCCTACCTCGCCGGTTGCGTGGACGTCGTCCGGCAGGCTCGCGGGGCAGCGGGATGCCTCGACTTCGCCATCACCGCGGACCTGCTGGACTCCGGCCGCGTCAACGTCTTCGAACGCTGGGAGTCGCAGGCGGCCGTTGACGCCTTTCGCGGCAGCGGCCCCGGCGACGACCAGAGCGCGGCGATGCTCGCGGCATCGGTGGCCGAGTACGACATAGCCGGCGTACGTTCCCTGACCGGCGACGACCCCACCTGAGGCCGCCTTCACCTCGACCGCCGCGAAAAGCAGCCGCACGACAACGGCTTGGCGACCTCCGTACCAGGGGAGGAGATCGGCATGTCCCATGATGCGGCACGACGTGTCTTCCAGGCGGTCGACACCTTTGACCCCGGCGAGTTCGTACGGTTACTGTCCGACGACGTCAGGATGGTGTTCGGCAACTCCGCGCCCATGGTCGGCCACGAGGCCGTCACCGACGGGCTGCGGGGGTTCTACGCCACCATCGCCGGCCTCGCACACACGATCATCAGAACGTGGCAGGCCGGCGCCGACACCGTCGCCGAGACCGAGGTGACCTACCGGCGGCTCGACGGCACGCACGTCAGCGTCGCGGCCGTGTCGATCTGGCACACCCGCGACGACGGCCTGATCTCCGACTACCGCATCTTCGTCGACCTGGCGCCGGTCTATTCGGGCTAGGGCCGTATAACCCCGTCGCAGAATTGTGAAAGATTCTGTCCCCCTGGTTGAAGCGCCGCTTTAAAGCCGCGAAACCCCAGGGTCCCGCAATAGCTCTTACCGATCGGGCACGGCGGGCAACGCCGGTGGTCGCCGTGCCACAAGGGCAGATGCCGGCCCTCCGCAGGTCACCGCCGCCCGCTTAAAGGGTCATCCCTATCCGGCTTTTAAGGCCGAGCGCGCGAAAATGGCCTCTGTTGACAGTGCGATGAGCCGTCATGTATCTCTTGACCCGGGTGCCCGCATTCCGCCGCATGTTCATTATGAAAGTCGCGGGACAAAGTAATTAAGAATGCATTCCCTTAAAAGGGGTAAGATGAGTTCGCGGGAACTGGCAATAGCCGACAGAGTGATCTCGGACCGCTCCGGCGCATACGTCATCGCGGAGATCGGGCACAACCACGAAGGCGACCTCGAAAAGGCGGAGCGACTCGTGCTGAGCGCCGCCGTCAAGGGCGCGAGCGCCGCCAAACTGCAGAAGCGCGACAACAAGACATTGTTCACCAAGGCGATGTACGCGCAGCCCTACGAAGGGCGGAACAGTTTCGGCCCCACGTACGGAGAACACCGAGAGGCCCTGGAATTCGGCCGGACCGAGTACACGCACCTCGCGCAGGTGGCCAAGGAAGCGGGGATCGACTTCTTCTCCACCGCCTTCGACTTCCCGAGCGTCGACTTCCTGATGGAGTTCGACCCTCCCGCCATCAAAATCGCCTCCGCCGACCTCACCAACACCCCGCTGCTCGGCTACGCGGCCAAGACCGGCAAACCCCTGATCGTCAGCACGGGCGGCGGCACCAAAGACGAGGTACGGCGGGCCGTCGACACCATCCTTCCGGTCAACCCGAACCTGGCCCTGCTGCAGTGCACGGCCGTCTACCCCGCCGGTCCCGCGGACCTGAACCTGTCGGTGATCACCCGCTACCGCGAGGACTATCCGGACGTCGTGGTCGGCTTCTCCGGCCACGACCTGGGCGTCGAGGCAAGCCTGGTCGCGTTCACGCTGGGCGCGCGGGTCATCGAGAAGCACTTCACGCTCGACCAGAGCCGCCCCGGCAGCGACCACCACTTCTCCCTGACCCCGCCACAGCTCGGCACGCTGACCGCCGCGCTGGACACGACGCGGCGGATGCTGGGCTCCCCGGAGGAGTCCTGCTCCGCGCAGGAGCTGGCGGCGGTGCGCAAGCTGGGCAAGAAGCTGGTCGCCGCCCACGACCTGCCGGAGGGGCACCTGCTGACCGAGTGCGACGTCGCCTGCAAATCTCCCGGCGACGGGCTCAAGCCGTACCAGATGGACCGGCTTCTGGGCAGGCGCCTGGCGGTCGCGGTGCGCGAGGACGAGGCATTCGCGATGGAGCAGTTCGCCGCCGGCCCACCCACCGCCAACGGATAGGTCCACGGAATGGCCACGACAGAGAAAGTCCCTTCCCTCTTCTCGCACCAGGCCTTCCGGCGGGTGTTCATGGCCGCGGCGGCCAGTCTGGTCGGCGTCGAGATCGCCTTCGTCGCGCTCCCGCTGGTCGCCATCTCGGCGCTGAACGCCTCCCCCGGCCAGGTCGCGGTGATCGGCGTGCTCGACACGATGGCGTTCCTGCTGATCGGGCTTCCGGCGGGCGCGTGGCTGGACCGTACGCGGCGGCGCTGGGTGATGGTCGTCGCCGACCTGGGCCGCGCCCTGCTCATGGCCTCGATCCCGGTCGCCTGGCTGATGGGCGTCCTGACGATCTGGCAGTTGTTCGCGGTGGCGCTGCTCACCGGGGTGGGGCGGGTCTTCTTCGACGTGGCCAGCCTGAGCTACCTGCCGACGGCCGTCGGCAGGGAACGCCTGGTCCAGGCCAACTCCTACCTGCAGTCCTGGGACGCCGGCGCCACCGTGGCAGGGCCGAGCCTGGGCGGCTTCCTGGTCCAGCTGGCCGCCGCGCCCATCGCGATCGCGGTCACCGCGACGACGTATCTGTGGTCGGCGCTGTGCCTGTTCGGCATCCGGGTCAAGGAGCCGGAGCCGGAGCGCCGGGCGGATCGGCACCTGGCGCGCGAGGTCGGCGAGGGCGTCTCGTTCGTGCTGCGCCATCGGCTCCTGCGGCCGATCGCGCTGCAGGGCGCGGTCACCAACCTGTTCCTCATGGTGGGCATCATCTCGATCCCGCTGGTGTTCACCCGCCTGCTCCACCTGAACGCCGGCGACATCGGCATCTTCTTCACCTTCGGCGGCGTGGGCATCCTGATCGGCTCGTCGATGGCCAGGCGGGTGGCCGACCGCATCGGCTACGGTCCGTCGTTGTGGCTGGCCGGGCTGGCCGGCGCGCCCCTGTGCCTGCTGGTGCCGCTGGTCCAGCCGGGGGTCTGGCAGTGGGTCACGTACGTGTGCTGGCTCGCGGTCACCTTGAGAATCGGCATGAACAACGTGGTCCTGGTCAGTTTCCGCCAGCGCATCACCCCGGACCGGCTGCTGGGCCGGATGAACGCCACCATGCGCTTCCTCATGACCGGCTCCCTGGCACTCGGCGCGGGTGTCGCCGGCCTGGTCGGCCAGTTCGCCGGAGTGCGCGCCGCGCTGTGGGTGTCGGTCATCGGCCTGACGGTGGCCTGGCTGCCGGTCTACTTCTCGCCGCTGCGGTGGATGCGCGAGCTTCCGTCGGAACAGGAAGGTTCAGATGTTCGCTCCGATGACTGAGCGCTACCTGGGTGAGGTGTCCGCGGGCAACCGGGCACTGCTGGAGGCGAAGGAGGCCGCGCCGTTCGGCCCGGCCTTCCTCGCCGCCCACGGCGGCGACCTCACTCTGCCGCGCCCGCTGTTCGTAGACGGCGAGCCTGCCCGCGCGCTCGCCGCCGACCTGCACGCCCTCTACGAGCTGGTCTTCCAGCTACCCGCGCGGCTGTTCGACGGCGACTTCGACGCCTACCTGAAGGAGCTGGGCCTGGAGCCGGCCAAGCACGCCGTCCTGCGCCGCTACCGCGCCACCCCTCTGCTGTACGGCAGGGCCGACGTCTACCACGACGGCGACTCCTACAAGGCACTGGAGTTCAACGTCGGCAGCTCCCTGGGCGGCATCGACCGATCGGCGGTCGAGGCGGGCTTCATGCGCGTACCGGCGTTCCGCGAGTTCGCCGAGCGCCACGGCCTGTCCTACGTGAACGCGGCCGCGCGGCTGGCCGAGGAGTGGCGGAAGGCGGCGGCCCCGATCACCGGCGGCGCCGACCCCGTGGTGGCGTTCCTGGAGTGCGACGGCGGGCTGGAGGTGTACCTGCCGATGGTGGAGTCGCTGCGCGAGGCGATGGCGGGCCAGGGCATCGAGATGCTGCTCGGCGAGATCGGCCAGGTCACCGAGCGCGACGGCCGCCTGCGGCTGCACGGCCGTCAGATCGACCTCGTGCTCCGGTACTACACCGAGAACGAGATCGTCTCCGGCGAGGCGCCGATGGAGGCGGTCGAACGCGTCGAGCGCCTCCACGAGGAGGGCCGGGTGGTGCTGTGGGCGACGCTGGACAGCGCGCTCTACCACAGCAAGGGCTGCCTGGCGATGCTCTCCGACGAACGGTGGCGCGCGGCGTTCACCACCGAGGAGATCGCGCTGGTCGACCGGGTGCTGCCGCTGACCCGCACGCTCAGCACGTCCCACTCGGTGATCGAGGGCGAGCGGGTCGACCTCGTGGACTACTGCCGCGAGCACCGCGACGAGCTGATACTCAAGCCGCGCGCGAACTTCAGCAGCACCGGCATCGTGGTCGGCTGGGAGAGCGGCGAACGCGACTGGCACGAGGCGCTCGACGACGGCAGGACCACTGGCGCCATCGTCCAGCGCCGGGTACGCCCGAAGCCGTTCGAGGTCATGGACCCGGAGACGAACCAGGTGTCGCGCTGGGTGGGCGTGCTGGGGCCGTTCGTCATGCCCGGCGGGCGCTACTCCGGCTGCTACGCGAGGGCGATGCCCGAGGGCGCCAGCATCGTCAGGGGGCTGGGAGCAGGACCGTCCACGGGGGTCTTCCTGGTCGAAGGAGTACCGTTATGACCGACCACGTGACCGAGGTCTACATCGAGCGCTGCGAGGCGGGCCGCAGCGAACTGGCCAAGGCGATGAGCGACATCCGGCTGACGGAGAAGTTCGCCGCCTCCTGCGCGCACCGGCTGCTGCCGCGTCCGTTCTTCATGGCGCGCGAGCGCATCCTGGGCTTCGCCGACGAGCTGACGCGGCTGTTCGACGTGCTGGTCTCGCTGCCCGAGCGGCTGCACGGCGGCGACGTGGCCGCCTTCTGCGCCGCGCTCGGCTTCGACGCGCGCAGTTCGGCGCTGCTGGCCAAGTTCCCGGAACGCCCCACCCTGTATGGCAGAGCCGACCTCTACCACGACGGAGACTCCTTTCGCCTGCTGGAGTTCAACTTCGGCAGCGCGCTCGGCGGCGCCGACCGGGCCCAGATCTCCGAGGCGCTCCTGGAGGTGCCGGCGTTCCGTTCGTTCGCCATCGAGCACGGGCTGGACTTCGTGCACACCGGCGAGCGCGTGGCCGCGGCCCTGCGCGCGGCGGCGGCCCCGGTCACCGGCCCGCGCGATCCGGTCGTCGGCTTCGTGGAGGCGGACGGGGAGTTGGGGACGTACCTGAAGCTGGTCGAGTCGTTCACCGAGGCGCTGACCGGGCTCGGCATCGAGGTGGTGCTGGGCGAGCTGAGCCAGACCGCCTACGACGGCACCGCCCTGACCGTGGGCGGGCGGCGGGTGGACCTGGTGCTGCGCTACTTCAACATCGGCGAGATCATGGCCGCGCCCGGCGGCGAGCAGGCGGTGGAGCCGGTGCTGCGGGCGCACGCCGACGGCGCGGCGGTCCTGTTCACGACGCTGGCCAGCGAGATCTACAACAACAAGGGCTGCCTGGCGCTGCTGTCCGATCCCCGCTGCCGTGCGACCCTGTCCGCCGAGGAGCTGGAGCTGGTGGACCGGGTGCTCCCCTGGACCAGGCGCCTGGTCCCCGGCGAGCTGCCGGAGCAGTGCCTGGACCAGCAGGACGACCTGATCATCAAGCCGTGGGCCGACTTCGGCGGCAGCGGCATCGTGGCGGGCTGGGACGTGCCCGCCGGCGCCTGGCGGGCGGCCGTCGAGCAGGGGGTCGCCACCGGCGCGGTGGTCCAGCGCCGGGTACGGCCCCGCCCGGAACCGGTGGTCAACCCCGACTCCGGCGAGCTGGAGCTGTGGGCGGCGGCCTGGGACGCCTTCCTCACCCCGGACGGCTACGCGGGCTCGCACATCAGGGCGCTGCCGCACGCGGAGGCGCCGATCATCGGCATGGGCGTCACCCCGGCGACCAGGACCACCGGCATTTTCCTCTACTGAAGAGTGTCCCCTTTCCGCCGGGCCGTTCGTGGTGTGGGCGTATCAGCCAATACCGCGAGGAGAGCTCATGGAAGCCCGGTTCGACTACGCCGCCAACCCGATCGGCGCGAAGGCCGCGAAGTACTTCGTCTCAGTGAGCAGGGCGGTGGCCGGCTCGTCGCTGCCGGCCACGACGCTGGAGCTGGTGCAGCTGCGCGTCAGCCAGATCAACGGCTGCGCCGTCTGCATCGACCAGCACACCAAGGACGCCGCGCACGCGGGGGAATCCTCGGTGCGCCTCAACCTGGTCGCGGCCTGGCGGGAGGCGACGGTCTTCACCGACGCCGAGCGGGCCGCCCTGGAACTGGCCGAGCAGGGCACCCGCGTGGCCGACGCGGCCGGCGGCGTCACCGACGAGGCGTGGGCGAACGCCGCCAAGCACCACGACGAGGACCAGCTCGCCGCCCTGCTGTCGGCCATCGCCGTCATGAACGCCTGGAACCGCATGAACGTCATCACCCAGCAGCCCGCTGGCGGCTACCAGCCCGGCCAGTGGGGGTAGACGGCCCATACATCGCCGGCGCACAGCGGATGTATTAACCCGGGCGCGCACTCTGTTCTCACACGGACAACAACCCGAGGAGCACAGATGAACCGTTCCGTCGTACGCGCGCACCGCTACTCCGTCGCCGAGCCCGACCTTGAGGAGTTCCTGGCCCGGCGTGGCTCGCTGATCGCGACCATCCGCGAGAGTCACCCGGGCCTCACCCACGCGGTGCTGGTCAGGCTGGAGGACGGCTCCTACACCGACACCTGGCACTGGGAGAGCGCCGGGCAGATGGGCGCCGCCTTCGCCGACCTGCCCAGCTTCCCCGAGGCCCCGCTGACCATGGCGCTGACCAAGGACGCGACCGCCCAGAACGGCCAGGTCATCGACGAGTCCTGACCGGCGGGCGATACGTTTCGAGTCCAGTTTCACGAAGGAGATCTGCCATGAGCACGTACGAGGGATTCTCGGCCGAGGAGCGGGCCGCGATGAAGGACCACGCCCAGGAGATGAAGAAGGCGGCGCGCCGCAGCACGAAGGCCGACAAGGCCGCCGAGGCCCTGCGGGACGTGCTGGAGAAGATCGCCGAGATGCCGGAGGACGACCGGATCCTGGGCGAGCGGGTTCACGCCGTCGTCACGGCCGCCGCCCCGTCTCTGGCGCCCAAGCTCTGGTACGGCCAGCCCGCGTACGCCCTGGACGGCAAGCTCATCTGCTTCTTCCAGGGCAGGGCGAAGTTCAAGACCCGCTACGCGACGCTCGGGTTCGCCGAGGACGCGAAGCTGGACGACGGCCCGATGTGGGCGACCTCCTTCGGCCTGCTCGAGATGACGCCCGAGGTCGAGGCCAGGATCACCGCGCTGGTGAAGCGGGCCGTCGGCTGAGGCCGCTATCCTCGGGAGCTCCCCCGCTCCCGGATTGGTGATCTTGCTGCGTACCTCCCCGCCCGCCGAGGCGCCGGTCGTCTCGGGCCGTCGCGTGATCGCGGCCGTGGTGTGCGTGCAACTGGCCGCCTCGCTGGGCTACTACGCGGTGATGGCCCACCTGGTCACGCACCTGCGCGACGACGTCGGCCTGCTCGCGGGCACGATCGCGCTGGTGCTGGGCCTGCGGGTGGCGATGCAGTACGCGCTGTTCCTGCCCTTCGGCTGGCTGGTTGACCGGATCGGTCCCGGCCTGGCCGGGGCGGCGGCGTGCGTGCTCAGGGTCGCCGCGTTCGGGCTGCTGGGGCTGGCCGACACGTTGAGCGGGTTCGTGGCCGGCGCCTTACTGCTCGCGATCGGCGGGGCGCTGTTCCATCCCGCGGCGCAGACGCTGCTGGCCAGGCTGCCCGACGGGGTGCGGCCCAAGGGCTTCGGCACCTACGTGGTGACGGGCCAGATCGCCGCGGTCGCCGGACCGCCGGTCGGGCTGGTGCTGCTGGCGGGCGGGTTCGTGCTCGTGGCGAGCGTGTCGGCCGCCGCGTGGGCGGTGGCGGCGGTGTTGTTCTGGATGCTGCGCGGGGTGGGCGGCCCCGACGGGCGGGCCGAGGGCCTCATGCTCGCGCGGGGGGTGGCCGAGGTCGTGCGCGACCGGCCGTTCCTGCGCTTCGCCGTCGTCACCTCGCCGGGCACGCTGCTGGTCAGCCAGGCCGTGTCCGTGGTGCCGCTGAGCGTCGGCCACTCCGGCCTGATCACCCTCTTCTTCTGTACGGTCGCCGTCGCGACGGCAGGCGTCCAGCCGTTCGTGGCCAGGCGGGCGGAACGGCCCTGGGTGATGCGCGGCGGGCTGCTCTGCCTGGGCGGCGGCTACCTGGTCCTGGCCGCCTACCCGGTGCTGCCGGGGTGGGAGGTGGCGGTGCTGGTGGCGGCGGCCGTACTGAGTGGGCTGGGCAACGGCCTGACCACGCCGGCCGCCTTCCAGACGATCGTCGGCCGCGCGCCAGAGGGGCGGGTCGGGGTCTACAACGGCATGTACGCGTTCGTGTCCGGGCTGGCGGCGTTCGCGGGCGGGCTGGTCATCGGGCCGTTGTTCGACGCGGGGGCCGTGGCGGCGGCGCTGATCGGGCTGGCCGTGCTGGCGGCGGTGTCGGCCGCCGCCCATCGCTAGGGGGCCGTGCGGGCGGCCGCCTCGGCGTCGTAGCGGCGGCGGTTGCCGTTGATCTCGTGCCGGTTCGTCCTGGCCCAGTCGCCGAGGCCGACGACGGAGTCCAGCAGCGTCGTGCCGAGTTCGGTGAGCGTGTAGTCCACGCGGGGCGGGACGCTGGGGTGAACGTGGCGCGACAGCAGGCCGTCGCGTTCGAGCTGCCGCAGGGTCCGGGTGAGCATGCGCTGGGAGATGCCGGTGACGGCGCGGTGCAGTTCGCCGAAGCGCAGGGTGCCGTCCCGGAGGTGCCCGATGACCATGATGCTCCACTTGTCGCCGATCAGCGCGAGGATCTGGAGCACGTCCCGGCACGCCTCCAGATCCGGCTCGTCGAGGGGCGGGGAGAGTACGCCGCGGGTCGCCAAAACTTACCTCCGTGTGCCTCACCGACACAGATGTGCCGTCTTGTCCCCCACTTTAGTAACAAGCCATGCTGCTACGAACAAAGAGTAAGGGAGCAGGTCATGGCAAAAACACTGGTGGTCGTGGGTGCGGGTCCGGGGCTGGGCATGGGGGTCGCCCGTGCGTTCGGGCGCGCGGGTTTCCAGGTCGGGCTGATCGCGCGTACCCCGGAGAAACTGGACGCGCTGGTCGCGGAACTCACCGGCCTGGGCATCGGCGCGGCCGCCTTCCCCGCCGACGTCCGCGACCGTGACGCCCTCGCCGCCGCGCTGGCCGCGGCGAAGGAGCGGCTGGGGACGATCGACGTCCTCGAGTACGGCCCCAGCCCTACCGGGCCGATCACCAACGCGGTTCAGACCACGGTGGAGTCGGCGACGGCGCAGCTGGAGCTGAACCTGCTCGGCGCGGTGCACGCGGTGGGCCAGGTGCTGCCGGACATGCGCGCCCGCGGCGACGGCGCGGTCCTGCTGACCACCGGCGTCTCCTCGACCGTCCCCGCGCCGTTCCTGGCCAACGTGGGGGCGGCGATGGCCGACCTGCGCAACTGGGCGCACTCCCTGCACACCGAGCTCAGGCCCGAGGGCGTCTACGTGGGGACGGTGACGATCGCCACCGGGATCGCCCCCGGCGGCGGCGAGGGCGACCCCGACGCCATCGGCGCCCGCTACCTGCGCATGTACCGGCAGCGTGAGGAGGTGGAAGAGGTCGTCGGCGACGTGGAGGCCTTCCGCGCCCTCGTCGCCCAGCACTAACGATCGGCTTGAACCACGGGCAGGCCGCGCCCCCTCACCGACGCCATGCTCACCTTCTCGGCTCGGGTGATGAGGTGAGCGCGTCAGGGCCGCCACATGGGCCAGAATCTGGCTCCGTCCGGCAGGACGATCGGGCGGCGCTCGACGTAGCCGTGCCTGGCGTACAGGCGGCTGCTTTCCGGGCTGGCGGACTCCAGGTAGGCGGGCAGGCCGTTCAGGGTGGCGTGGTGGTGGTCCATCAGGGCGCTGCCCAGGCCACGGTTCTGGTGGTCCGGGCGCACGGCCAGGAACAGCAGGTGGTGGTGGGGCGCGTGGGGGTGGTGTTCCTCCAGGAGCTCGTCGACGATCTGGAAGCGCTCCTGGTACTCGCCCACCGCCTCCGCCAGGCGCCGGTCGTAGTCGTCCGGCGCGGGCAGGGGCTCCTCGCGGTGGAACCAGACGGCGGCGCCCAGCAGGCCGGACTCATCGGCGATGAGGTCGATGTGACCGTGTTTGAGGGCGTCCTCGACGAGGATGGCCGCCCAGGCGGACATGACCGGAGCCCGCCGCTCGGGCTCGGAGATCATGTACGCCACGACCCCCAGGCCGGCGAAGGCGGTGCCGACCAGGCCGGCCACCTGGTCGACGTCGGTGTAGGCGGCCCGGTGGACGACGCGGGACTCGGACACGGGTGTGCTCCTTCGGGGTGGCGGATCAGGACGCGACGGCCTTGGCGCCCTGGCCGATCTGCTGGTAGATGCCGGGGCGGTGGCGTTGCAGGACGAAGGCCCAGATCAGGCCGAGTACGGCGGCGATGCCGTACAGGCTGGGCAGGATGACCGCGAGCGGGTCGCCCTCGGGCACGCCGAGCAGAGTGGAGAAGTTGGTGACGGCCAGCCCGAGCATGACCACCAGGATGATCGCGGCGGCCACCGGGGCGATGAGGGCGTGGGTGCGGGGTTCGGTGTGGGGGTTGCGGGCGAAGTAGATCGGCACGGAGATCGCGGTCACGGTGAGCAGGACCAGGATGCCGAAGCCGCCCAGGGTGCCGCCGAAGTAGAACAGCTGGACCATCGGGTTGAGTCCGAGGATGGCGTAGACGACGATGACCAGCAGGCCGAGGCAGCTCTGGGCGATGGATCCGGTCTTGGGGGCGCCGGTGCGGGCGGTGGTGCGGCCGAACACCTCGGGCAGCACGCGTTCGCGGCCGAGCGCGAACAGGTAGCGGGCGCTGGTGTTGTGGAAGGACAGCATGGCGGCGAAGGTGCTGGTGATGAAGAGGACCCGGCCGATGGTGGCGATCACGTCGCCCATCTGGTCGGCGGCGAGGATGAAGATGGTCTCCGCGCTGTCGCGGCGGGCGACGGCGGAGATGTTGGCGGGCCCGATGGCCACCTGCATGACCCAGGACGACAGCGCGTACACGCCGGCGATCACGCCGACGGACAGGTAGGTGGCGGCGGGGATGGTACGGCGCGGGTCGCGCGACTCCTCGGAGAACACGACGGCGGCCTCGAACCCGACGAACCCCAGGATGGCGATGACCAGCAGCGCCCCGATCCCGGGCGAGAACAACGCGGCCGGTGACAGCGCCTCCCAGGCCAGCGACGCCCCGGCGGGGTTGAGCAGGTCGGCCAGGTCGAACAGGAGGATGATCGCGATCTCGGCGGTCAGCAGGACGGCCAGCACGCGGCCGTTGAGGTCGACGCGGGACAGGCCGAGCACCGCGACCAGTGCCCAGGCCATCAGGGCGATGAGCCACCAGGGCAGGGTGATGCCGAGCCAGGCGGCCAACAGCGGGACGGAGGCGGCGCCGAACACGCCGTACAGGGCGACCTGGATGGAGTTGTAGGCCAGCAGCGCTCCCCAGGCGGCGGCCACTCCGGCGGGACGGCCCAGACCGTGGGTGACATAGGTGTAGAAGGCTCCGGCGTTGGCCATGTAGCGGGCCATCGCCACGTACCCGACGGAGAACAGCGCGAGGACCGCGCCGACCACGAGGAACGCGATCGGCAGGCCGGTGATCCCGGTGACGGCGTAGCCGGTGGTCACCACTCCGGCGATGACGCTGAGCGGCCCGGCCGCCGACAGGACGAAGAACGCGACGGCGGGTACGCCGAGGCGGTTGGCGGCCAGCGCGGCGGTGATCCGGTCGCCCGGGGGGTGGCGATGCTGCGTCGTCACGGGGGGTCCTTTCCAGGGGGTCAGAGGCGGCGGGTGCGGTAGGTGAGGACGGCGTTGCCGACGGCGGCGCGTACCTGGCGGGCCAGGGCGGTCAGCGGCGCGGGCAGGGCGCGCAGGACGGTCGCCAGGTAGGCCTCGCCGGTCCGGCGCATGGCGGGGTCGTTCAGCAGCACGGGGGTCAGGCCGCACGCGTCGACCAGCGCGAGGAGCATCATGTCCTGGTCGGGGACGGGGCGGTGCGCGACCAGGCAGCCCCGCAGCCGCTCCGGGGGCCAGGCGGCCCGGCCGAAGACGGCGCGGGAGGCGTAGCGGTAGCGGCACTGGCGGTTCTTGAGCAGGCGGGGCTTTTCGCGCACGAGCAGCCCGTCGCCGATGAGCCGGTCGGCGACCATGGTCGTGGCCTGGCTCTCCATGTAGGCCAGCCAGGTGGAGATCGAGGTGTGCTGCGGGTGCGCGACCAGCTCGGCCAGGACGCTGGCGGTCAGGAGGTCCTGGACGGCGCCCCGGCCGACGACGACGAGCTGTTCTTCGCGTACGGCCAGCCGCCCGGCGAACACCAGCTCGGTCAGCAGGGCTCCGGCCAGCGCCAGGGCGATGCCGTGCGGGTGCAGGCGGGGTTGCCCGGAAATGGTGACGTCCCAGGCGACGAGGAACAGATCGTCAGCCAGGGGAAGGACGGGGCGGGATGTCATGAGGATCGGAGGGGGACGAATCGGTCAGGCTGCTCCCTCGGGCGCGCGGGTGCGGGCTGTGGGGTGACGAGGGGTGCCAACGACGGTGCGATCCATTTCCGGGCCTCCTGTCGGGATTTGCCGGCGCGCAAATCCGCACTTTTCCAACCCGGCTGATCATGGTGAATACCCCCACGGGGCGTCAAGCATCACTTGACTCTTCACAAGTATCGGCATGAACATAAATCACGATATGTCTCTCCGTTAGCGCGGATGGCGCTTAACGTGGGGTTCTATGCCGGGCTCGCAGCTTATGAGGCTGATATGAGGGCAATGGGCAATTTCGCCATGTCAAATGTGACTTGCCCTCATTTCAGGCGGGTGGCCAGGCCGTCCAGGACACATTCGAGCCCGTCCTCGAACTCCCGCTCCCTGGCCTCCCGCTGGTCCTGGCCGCGCTGGTCCGCGTACAGGGCGGCGAGCCGGGGGTAGGCCCTGACGGCCTCCTCGGCCGCGGGCCACAGGCGTTCGGCCCATTCCTGCTCGTTCTGGCCGCGGCGGGCCAGCCTCGTCAGCCACGCGGCCTCGCTGGTCGCCCGGCCGATGATGTAGGCCATGACCGTGTTCAGCGCCCGGTCGGCGGCCTTCAGGGAGAAGCCACCCGCCTCGAACACGGCCAGCGTGCCCTCCGACATGCGCAGCACGTTCGGCCCCAGGTAGGCCACCCCGGCCTCGCCGAGCACGGACCCGATCCAGGGATGGCGCAGCAGCCCCGCCCGGACGTTCCGGGCGAACAGCATGATGTCCGCCCGCCAGTCCTCCCCCGGCGCCGGCGGCGCGATCTCGCCGTAGACCTCGTCCACGACCAGTTCGAGCAGTTCCTCCTTGCTGGCCACGTGCGTGTACATGGAGGTGGCGCCGGCGTTGAGCCGGGTGCCGAGCTTGCGCATGCTCAGAGCGTCGATGCCCTCGGCGTCCAGCAGGTCCAGCGCGGCGGCGACGATCTGCTCGCGGCTCAGCGCCGGCCGCTCCCTGCGCTGGGACCGCGGACGGGTCCACACCGACAGTTCCTTCTCGCCGGACATGCCTTCTCCTCGTCTCGCGCACTCCCTCCCGCACAGTGTACGGCTTGCGCACACCGAACGCTCTCCGTACAGTGTGCGGAGTCCGAACACTGTACGGAGGTAGCCATGACATCCCCATTCGCCATCGACCGGTGGCAGGCCAGGCTCGACGAGCTGCGCGCCGCCCACCACGTGCCCGGAGCCACGCTGGCGGTGCTGACCGGCGGCACCGTCCACGAACTGGCCAGCGGGCTGCTGCACCGCGGCACCGGCGTGCGCGCCACACCCGACTCGGTGTTCCTGGCCGGCTCGCTGGCCAAGGTGTACACCGCCACCCTCGTGATGCAGCTGGCCGCCTCGGGCGAGCTGGACCTGGACGCGCCCGTGGCCGGCGTGCTGCCCGAGTTCGGCACCCCCGACCCGGACGCCACCGCGACGATCACGATCAGGCAGCTGCTCTCGCACACCGGGGGCATGACCAACGACTTCATGTACGACTCGGGGCGCGGCGACGACTGCCTGGCCAAGTACGTCCGGGCGTTGCGCGAGGTGCCGCTCGACTGCCCGCCCGGCATGGTGCTGTCCTACGGCAGCTCCGGCTACGTGGTGCTGGGCCGGTTGATCGAGGTGCTGACCGGCCGGACCTGGGATCAGGCGCTGCGGGAGCGGGTGTTCGAGCCGCTGGGGCTGGAGCGCTCGATGACGCTGCCGGAGGAGGCGCTGCGCTTCCGCGCCGCCATGGGCCACATGGGCGAGCCCGGCCGGGCACCCGAACCGGCGCCGAGCTGGGACATGATGCCGCGCTCCGCCGGGCCGTACGGGAGGGTGATCGTCTCGGCGGGGGACGTCGTGCGCTTCGCCAAGATGCACCTGGACGGCGGGCTCGCCCCCGGCGGCGCCCGCGTGCTGCCCGCCGGCGCGGTCGCCGCGATGCGGCGGCGCGAGGCGGACAGCCTGGACAAGTGGACCGTCGCGGCCGACGGCTGGGGCCTGGGCTGGACCCTGCACGACTGGAACGGGGTCCCCGGCTTCGGCCATGACGGCAGCGCCGTCTCGCAGTTCTCCTTCCTGCGCGTGGTGCCAGAAGCGGGCGTGGCCATCGCGCTGCTGGCCAACGGCGGTGCGGTCGGCCGCCTGTACTCCGACCTGTTCCGGGAGCTGCTCGGCGAGCTGGCCGGGGTACGCATGCCGCCGCCCTTCGCCCCGCCGGCGAACCCGCCGGAGGTGGACCTGACGCCTCTGGCCGGAACGTACCCGCGGGCCGGGGTCGTCACGACCATCAGCCGGGGCGCGGACGGCGGCGGGCGCCTGCGCTACGAGTTCGTCGATGAGATGCGGCACTTCTCCCCGCCGCTGGAGGCCGATCTGGTGCCGGTGTCGCGGTCGGCGGCGGCCACGGTGTTCGCCGCCGTGGGCATGCCGGCCGGGGACGAGTTCTGGCCGGTGGTCTGTGCCACGCTGCCGGACGGCAGGCCGTACGTGCAGGTCGGCATGCGCGTCGCCGTCAAGAGTCCCTAGTTCGGCTTGGGCATCTGCTGGGTCGCGCAGTGGATGCCGCCGCCGCCCTCGCCGAGGGTGTCGACGGGCACCTGAACGACCTCGCGCCCAGGGTAGAGGTCACGGACGATGGCGGCGGCGTCCTTGTCGGCCTTCTTGTCGCCGAAGCGGGGCAGGATGACGCCGTCGTTGACCACGTAGTAGTTGACGTACGTGGCGAGGAAACCCTCGCCGCGGCTGCCGATGTCGACCGGCTCGGGCAGTTCGACGAGCTCCAGCCGCTTGCCGCGCGCGTCGACGGCCTTGTCGAGCACCTTGCGGGCCTGGTCGTAGGCGCCGGTCCAGACGTCCTGGGGAGCGTCCTCCGGCGGGGTGCTGATCACCACGACGCCGGGCTCGGAGAACCGGGCCAGGGCGTCGATGTGGTAGTCGGTGATGTCCTTGCCCTTGACGCCCTTCACCCAGATGAAGGTGGTCGCGCCGACGGTCTGCGTCAGCGCGCGTTCGATGTCGGCGCGGCTCTTGCCGGGGTTGCGGTTGTCGTTGATCAGCGAGCTCTCGGTGGCCATCAGCGTGCCCGCGCCGTCGACCTCGATCGAGCCGCCCTCGCCGACGATCGGCGCCTGGATCCTGGTGACGCGCTCCCTGGCCAGGATCTGCCGGGCGACGTCCTTGTCGCGTGAGTGCTTCTGCTTGCGGCCCCAGCCGTTGAAGTTGAAGTCGACGCCGGCGATGTCCTTGCCGCGCAGGACGAAGGTGGGGCCGGTGTCGCGCATCCACAGGTCGTCGACCGGGATCGGCACGACCTCGACCTGCGAACCGCAGGCGCGCTGCGCGGCCTTGACGTCGCCGGGGTTGGCCAGGAGCACCACCGGCTCGAAGCCGGCGATCGCGCGGGCGATGCCGGCGATGTCCTCGCGCACCCCCGCGGTGTCGGACTTCCAGATGAGCTCGGTCGGCCACGACATGAACGTCTTCTGGTGCGGATGCGTCTCCTCCGGCATCAGCCACCCGGCGGCCTTCGGCGCGGGCCCCTGCTTCGCCGCCCCGGACCCCGTCACGGACGAGCCGCAGGCGCTCAGCGCGCCCCCCATAGCCGCAAGAATCGCCGTTTGTAGTGTCTGACGTCGAGAAATACGCATCGCAATCCCCCTGACTGAAATTTTGGTTAGGAACAGACTAGCCGGGTGGCCTGGGTACCGAAGCCAGCAGGAGCCGGGTGTAGGCGTGTCGTGGATCGGCCAGCACGGACGCCGTCGTACCGCGTTCGACGACCTCCCCCCGCCGCATGACCACCAGGTGGTCGGTGACCTGGCTCACCACGCCGAGATCATGGGTGATGAACAGGAACGCGGTGCCGGTCCGCTCGCGCAGGTCGGCCAGGAGGTTCAGGATCTGCGCCTGGACGCAGACGTCGAGGGCGGCGACCGCCTCGTCCAGGACGAGGACGGCCGGTTCGACGGCGAGCGCGCGGGCGATGGCGACCCGCTGGCGCTGGCCGCCCGACAGGTGGCGCGGCAGCGCGTCCGCCTCCCGCTCGCCCAGGCCCACCTGGTCGAGAAGCTCGGCGATCCGCCGCGCGTGGCCGAGGCCGGGGAAGTGCAGCTTCAGGGTCTCCCGCAGCACCGTCCTGGCGCTCAGCCGCGGGTCCAGCGACAGGAACGGGTCCTGGAAGACGATCTGCACCTCACGGGCCAGGCGCAGCCGTCCGGCACGGCCGCGGCGCCGAACGGAGCGGTCGTGCCCGCCCACGGTGACGCGTCCGGCGTCGGGGCGCTCCAGACCGAGGACGATGCGGGCGGTGGTGGTCTTGCCCGACCCCGACTCGCCGACGACGACGAGCGAGCCGCCTTCGGCCAGCGTGAAGCTGACGTCGCGGACCGCCTGGACGCTTCCGTAGGACTTGGACAGCCCGTCGACTTCAAGCATGCTCCGCTCCGGTGAGGCTGTGATGGCAGGCGACCTGGGCGACAAGTTCGGGTGGATCGGTGCGGCACACGGCCGTCACCAGCGGGCACCGTGCCGCGAATGCGCAGCCGAGAAGCTCGGTCCGCAGATCAGGGGGTTGCCCGGGAAGGGTGGACAACCTTCGTGGAGACCTCAGCACCCTGGGCGTGGCCGCGAGCAGGGCCGCGGTGTAGGGGTGGCGCGGGCGGGAGAACAGCGTGGCCGCCGATCCGGTCTCCGCGATCCGGCCCGCGTACATGACGTACACGCGGTCGGCGATGGCCGCGGCCAGCTCCAGGTCATGCGTGACGAACAGTAGCCCGGTCCCGTATCTCTCACGCAGCGCCGCGAGCAGCGCCACGATCTCGGCCTGGGTGGTGACGTCCAGGGCGGTCGTCGGCTCGTCGCACAGCAGCAGCTTCGGATCGCCCATCAGCGCCCCGGCGATCATGACCCGCTGCAGCATCCCGCCCGACAGCTCGTGCGGGTACTGCCTCAGGACCCGCTGCTCCAGGCCGACCGCGTCGAGGAGTTCGCGGGCGCGATCCCGCGACCCGGGCCGCCCCTCGACCAGGAAGTCGCCGATCCTGCGCAGCGGGTTGATGCCCGCCCGCGGGTCCTGAAAGATCATCGCGACGGTACGGCGGCGCAGCCCCCGAAGCCGGGCGGGGGTCAGCGCGAGCACGTCCTGCCCCGCGACCTCCACGCCGCCCTCGACCTCGGCGCCCTCGGGAAGGAGCCCGAGCACGGCCCGCGAGGTGAGGCTCTTGCCCGAGCCGGACTCCCCGACCAGCGCCACGGTCTCCCCCTCGCCCACGCTCAGGTCGACGCCGTCGAGGACGGGCCGCAGGGTGCCGGGCAGCCACATCCGCAGGCCGGTGACGCGCAGCACGCTCATGCCCGCCTCCGTGACACGCGGTCGGCCCAGTGCTCGGAGACGACGTTGAACGCCACCACGGTGAGCACGATCGCCGCGCACGGCAGGATGGCCGACAATGGATGGCCCTGGAGCAGGGCGGACCGGCCGTCGTTGATCATCGATCCCCAGGTGGGTGTCAGGGGCGGTACGCCCAGGCCCAGGTAGGACAGGGCGGACAGGTCGAGCAGGGCGTAGCCGAAGTTGACCGACGACTGGGCGAGCACCACGGGCGCGATGTTGGGGATGAGGTGGCGCACGCAGATGGACAGGCCGGAGAAGCCCTGCACCCGGTAGGCGGCCAGGTAGGGCCGCCGACGTTCGGAGAGGGTGAGATTGCGGGCCAGGCGGCTGACGTACGGCAGGTAGGCCAGGGAGAGGGCGATGACCGGGGCGGCCAGGCCGGTGCCGTACAGGGAGACGAAGACGATCGCCACGAGCAGGGCGGGGAAGGCGAGCAGGAGTTCGGCGGCGCGCGACAGCAGCGTGTCGGGCCAGCCGCCGAACCAGCCGGCGGTGACGCCGGCCAGGACTCCCGCGACGGTGGAGAACAGGACGACGGCGATCGGGCCCAGCAGCGTGGTGCTCGCGCCGGCGATGAGCCTGGAGAGGGTGTCGCGGCCGGCGGCGTCGGCGCCGAGCGGGTGAGCCGGGGACGGGCCGGTCAGGGCGGCGCCGAGGTCGCCGGCGTTGGGGTCGGCGGGGGCGAGCCAGGGCCCGGCCAGCGCGACGGCGACCATCAGGCGCGGCGAAGGCGAGGCAGGTCAGGTAGAGCCGGTTCCGGCCGGTGCGCAGCCGGCCGAGGACCGGGCGGTGGATGATCGGGCCGGCGGCGCTCATCCGGCATCACCCCGTACGCCGAGCCGGACCCGTGGGTCGACCAGCGGGTAGCACAGGTCGACGATCAGGTTCGTCACCGTGAACAGCGCGACCACCAGCAGCGTGATGGCCTGGACGACGGGGAAGTCCTTGACCTGCACGGAGCTTTCCAGCAGCGCGCCGAGCCCGCCGATGCCGAAGGCGGCTTCGACCAGCACGGTGCTGATGACGAGACCGGACAGGGTCAGGCCGCTGACGGTGGCGACCGGGCCGAGCGCGTTGCGCAGGACGTGCCGGCGGATCACCTGGCGTTCGGGCAGGCCGCGGCTGCGTGCGACGGTGACGTGTTCGAGGGCGAGCTGGTCCTTCATGGCGCCGCGGGTGACCCGGGCGAGCCAGCCTGTCCAGTACAGGGCCAGCGCCAGGGACGGCAGCGCCAGGTGGTAGATCATGTCGGGCAGCCCGTCGCCGCTGCCGATCGTCGGGAACCAGCCGAGCTGTACGGAGAACACCCACAGCAGGCCGATGGCGGCGACGAACGACGGGGTGCCGAGCGCGAGCGAGGTGCCGACGAGCACCGCCGAGTCGGTGGCGGGCCCGCCCACCGCGGCCAGCCGGCCCAGGCCGATGCCGAAGACCACCACCAGCAGGGCGGCCATCGTGATGAGCAGCAGCGTGCTCGGCAGCCGGGCCTCGATCAGCCCGAGCACCGGGCTGCGGTACTGCGTCGACCGGCCCAGGTCGCCGGTGAGCACGCCGCCCGCCCACTTGAGGTACTGCAGGAAGAACGGGTCGTCCAGGTGGTACTGGGCCCGGATCGCCGCGATCGCCTCCGGGCTCGCCGCCCGGCCGCCGAGCAGGAAGGTCTCCGGGCGGCCGGGGGCCAGGTGGACCGCGCCGAACACCAGGAACGACGCGGTCACCAGCGTCAGCGCCAGCTCCAGCAGGCGCCGCAGCAGGAAGCGGGCGATCATCCGGCCGCGCCCACGTCGGCCGCCCATGGGTAGTACATGTAGGCGATGGAGGTCGGGGCCCCGGTGATGCGCCTGCTGAGGTACAGCGACGTGGGCCATTCGGCGACGGGGATCCAGAGCACCTGCTCGGCCTCCTTCCGCCCCAGCCCGGCGGTCAGCGCCGCCCGCTTGACCGGGTCGTACTCGGCGACGGCCTGGTCGACGAGCGCGTCGTAGGCGGGGTCGGCGTAGCCCATGTAGTTCTCGAAACCGTCGCTGCGGAAGATCGAGTAGCTGGCCAGCGGGTCGGTGATCGACAGGTAGTAGGTGCAGGGGAACAGGTCGACGGCCGCGCGGGCCTTCGGGTCGGAGAACAGCGCGGTGTAGGTGTCGGGCGCGATGGTCTTGAGCTCGACGTCGAGGCCGATCTCGGTGCCCGCCGCCTGTACGGCCGTGGCCAGCAGCGACACGTCGGTGCCGATCGGGCTGGTCGCCACGGTGATCTTCTTGCCGGTGGCGCCGGCCTGCCGGATGAGCTCCTTGGCCGCGGCCACGTCGCGCTTGGCGCCCGCCGGGGCCGCCGTCTGCCGGGGCCAGGCGTCCCGGGGCGCGGGAGCCGCGGCGACCGAGCCGACGCCCTGCAGGCCCGTCTTGACGAAGCCGTCGCGGTCCAGGGCCAGCGACAGCGCCCGCCGTACGCGGACGTCGCTCAGTGTGCCCTTGAGGTTGGTGAAGGCGAGGTTGACCGTGGTCAGGCTCTTGCCGAAGTAGAGCGTGCCCTTGCCGCCCGCGCGCAGACCGGCGTAGCTGTCGGGGGCGATGAGGTAGCCGCCGTCGACCTCGCCGGTCAGCATCGCGTTGGTCCTGGCGGCCGGGTCGGTGATGAAGCGGAAGGTGACCTGCCGGGCTTTCGCCCCCTTGCCCCAGTAGCCGGGGAATCGGTCGAGCGCGATCGACTCGCCCTTGCGCCACGGGCCGAGCCGGTAGGGGCCGGTGCAGTCGGCGCCGCCGTCCGGGTTGCCGTAGTCGCGGCCCTTGGCCTGGACGGCGCGCGGGTTGACGACCGTTCCAGCCGAGGTGGCCATCCACTGGTTGAACTGGGAGTCCGGCCGCTTCAGCCGTACGGTCACCTCCATCGGGCCGCTCTTGCCGATCGAGGCGACCCGGTCGAAGGATTTGGCCCAGTAGGAGCCCAAAGCGGTGTCCAGGTGGCGGCGCAGGCTGAAGACGACGTCGTCGGCGGTGACCTCGCCGCCGCCGTGGTACTTCACCCCGGGCCGGATGCGGTAGACGAACGTCTTCGCGTCCGGCTGCTTCACCTCCTGGGCCAGGCCGGGCTCCAGGCCGAGCTGCGGGGTCCAGCGCATCAGGCTCTCGCAGACGTTGGAAAGGATCATGTTCTGCGGGTAGTCGAAGGCGTAGATGTAGTCGAGCGTCGGCGGCTCGGCGTAGACGGACCAGGTGAAGCCGTCGATCTCGCCCTTGGCGGGCGGCGTCGTGGGCGACAGCGTGAAGCTCGTGCCGGCGGTGGAGTGGGGGGTGGCGGCCCCGCCGCAGGCCACCGCCATGAAGGCGAGGGCCGTGAGTGCTGCGATCCGCATGGGCTCTCCCTGGGGTCAGATCGGGCGGGTCAGCGCGCCGTAGAGCTCCGGCCGCCGGGTGTTGATCAGGCCGAACTCCAGCCAGTCGCGCCGCTGGTCCAGGTCGAGGTCGGCGACGAGGACGGCGGGCCGGTCCCGCGGGGCGCGCAGCATCACGCGGCCGTAGGGGTCGGAGATGAACGACGAGCCGTAGAAGGTGATGAGCCCCTCCGCGCCGACCCGGTTGGGCACCACCATGAACAGGGCGTTGGCCAGCCCGTTGGCGGAGATGGCGTGCTCCCACATGGGCCGGGTGTCGAAGTGCGGCAGTTCCGGCTCCGAGCCGATCGCGGTCGGGTGGACCAGCACCTGCGCGCCCTCCAGCGCGTAGGTCCTGGCCAGCTCGGGGAACCACTCGTCCCAGCAGGTGGGGAAGCCGAACCTGGCGCCGCGGAGTTCCACCACGGGGAAGCCGGTGTCGCCGGGGCGGAAGCACAGGTCCTCGTGGTAGCCGGGGAAGCGCGGTATGTGCAGCTTGCGGGTACGCGCCAGCAGCGTGCCGTCCGGGTCCACGCAGATCGCGGTGTTGTAGCCGAGGCCGCCGTCGGTGGCCCGCTCGTACAGGGAGGCGTGCACCACGACGCCCAGGTCCGCGGCCAGTTCGGTGGCGAGCGCGGTGGTGGGGCCGCCGGGCAGGTCCTCCATGTGGCGGGCGGCGTCCTGCGCCCGCGTCTTGTCGGCGGCGAAGTAGGGGCTGCGGGTGAGCTCGGGCAGGCAGACCACCTCGGCGCCGAGGCCCGCGGCCAGGCGTACCCCGGTGCGCAGGGCCTCGTCGTGGGCCCGTTCGTCGGGCTGCCAGCGCATCTGGACCAGGCCCACCCGCAGGAGCGTGCCGGGTTCCGTGCCGGGCCGGGCCGGTGAACCGAGCGGCGAGCCGTAGGAGGTCAGTTCGGCGTAGTTCACGAGGCCTGCCCCGCGGCCGGAATCTGCTGGGTGACGCAGTGCACGCCGCCGCCGCCGTAGGCGATGACCGGGGTACGCACGCCGACCACGGTGCGGCCGGGGAAGGCGCCGGCGATGACGGCCAGGGCCTTCTCGTCGGCCTCCACTCCGGCGACGGGGACGACCACGCCGCCGTTGGCCACGTAGAAGTTCAGGTAGCCGACCTCGATCGTCTCCCCGGCCACCTCGGTGAACGCGCTCTGGGGCAGTTCGACGAGCTCGAACGGTCTGCCGGCGGCGTCGGTCGAGGCCTCCAGGATCGCCTTGTTGGCGCGCATGCGGGCGTAGTCGGGGTGTCCCGGGTCGTCGGGGAGCTGGATGAGCACCGTGCCGGGGGCGGTGAACGCGGCGACGCCGTCCACGTGGCCGTCGGTCTCCCGGTCCTCCAGCCCGCCGTACGGCAGCCAGATCACCTTGGTGACGCCCAGCCTGGCCTTGAGCTCGTCATCGATCTCGGCGCGGGTCAGGCCGGGGTTCCTGTTGGGGTGGAGCAGGCACTGCTCGGTGGTGATCAGCGTGCCCTCGCCGTCGACGGTGATCGCGCCGCCCTCAAGGATCATGCCGGACTCGACGCGGGCGACGCCGAGGCGGTCCAGGAGCAGGGCGGAGATCCTGTCGTCCCGGTCCCAGGGGTGGTGCTTGCCGCCCCAGGAGTTGAAGCGGAAGTCCACGCCGGCGCGGGAGCCGTCCGGGCCGAGTACGAAGATCGGGCCGGAGTCGCGCAGCCACGAGTCGTCGATCGGCAGCTCGACCACCTCGACCGTGTCGCCGCACTCCGCACGCGCCTGTTCGCCCTGGCCGGGCAGCGCCACCATCGTCACCGGCTCGAACCGCGCGATGGCGCGGGCCACCGCCGCGTACTCCTGCCGGGCGGAGGTGAGCAGGTCGCCCCACAGTTCCTCCCGGGTCGGCCAGGCCATGAGGCAGCCGTCATGGACGGCCCATTCGGCGGGCATGCGCATGATCACTCCTGTCTGAAAATTCAGTCAGCCTTAGGGAGTTGCTATAGTGCCCACCGACTGAAGATTCAGTCAAGGTGTCCCGACCCTGCGACGTGAGGTGAAATGTCGTCCGATCGCCAGCGGCAGATCCTGGAAGCGGCCGTCCGCGTCATCGCCCACAGCGGCGTGCGCGGGCTACGGGTGGAAAAGTTGTCCGCCGAGGCCGGAGTGTCGACCGCGCTGATCTACTACCACTTCGGCGACCGGGCCGGGCTCATGCGCAAGACGCTGGAGTTCGTCAACGAGCGCGCCGGCCGCTACACGCACGAGGCCATGGAGATCGGCAAGGACCCGCGCGAGCAGCTCGAACTGCTCCTGCTCCTCGAACTGCAGGACACCCCCGCGGTCCGGGAGAACAGCGCGGCCTGGGGCGAGCTGCGGGCCAGCGCGGTCTTCAACCCCGACCTGCGCGAGCCGCTCAGCACCTCCACGCGCGGCTGGGTCGACGACCTCGCCGCCATGATCAGGCAGGCTCAGGCGGCCGGGCTGGCCGCCGCGCGGGCCGATCCGCCGGCCGTGGCGGAACGGCTGACCGCCCTGGTCGAAGGCGTGAGCGAACGCTGGCTCAGCGGATCGATGACGCTGGAGCGCGCCCGCGAACTGGTGGAGGGCGCCGTCATCGCGGAGCTCGGGGAAGCGTCGAGTCCCGTTCCACCAGACGGGTCGGCAGGGCCCGCGTGACGGGGGCCGCGGCCCCGCCCTCCAGCAGGTCGGCGGAGCGCGATCGCCGCGGCCTTCGGCAAGCCGGTGGTCATGCTCAACCTGGACAACCTCTACGGAAACGGCGGTGGCGGCGCGCACTGCGTCACCATGCAGGAACCCACCCCCTGACCTGACTCGCGGGCGGGCGCCCACGCGGGGCCGCCCGCCCCGACCGGTGTGCGCCGTCCGCTCCGTGCCCTATGGTGGATCTTGAGTGCGGGGCCAGAAGACCACGACCGGAAGGCGGAATCCGGATATGGAAGACGTTCCACAGCACCGGCCCACACCGATGGATCTGCAGACCCACCGGCCGCACTCGGCGCGGGTCTACGACTACATCATGGGCGGCAAGGACAACTTCGCCGCCGACCGGGAGACCGCGTCCAAGGTGCTGACCAACTGGCCGGGACTGCGCACCTCGATGCTCGCCAACCGCGCCTGCATGCACCGGATGGCCCGTTACCTGGCCGACGCGGGCATACAGCAGTTCGTCGACATCGGCACCGGCATCCCCTCCTCCCCGAACCTGCACGAGGTCGTCCAGGAGAGCGCCCCCGAGGCCCGGATCGTCTACGTCGACAACGACCTCATCGTGCTGACTCATGCGAGGGCCCTGCTGGCCGGTACGCCCGAGGGCCGCATCGCCTACATCCAGGCCGACATGCGTACCCCCGAGGCGCTCCTCGGCGACCCCACCCTGCACGAGGTGATCGACCTCACACGCCCGGTGGCCCTGACGGTGATCGCCATGCTCCAGTTCGTGGAGGACGCCCAGGGCCTGGTGGAGGCCCTGATCGCCCCTCTTCCGGCCGGCAGCCACCTAGCCGTCACCATCCCGACCGCCGACCTGGCCCCCGAGTCCGAGCAACTGGCCCGCGAGTACACCAGCAGCGGCATCCCCATGTACCTGCGCACCCGCGCCGAGGTGGAACGCCTGTTCACCGGCCTGGACCTCCTCGACCCGGGCGTCGTCCCGATGCCCCGCTGGCGCCCCGCCCCCGGCGACCGGCCCCTCCCGGACACCGCCACCAACATGTACGCCGCGGTGGGCCGCAAGCCGTAGCGGCCGGAGCTACGTCGTGACCGCGACGGCGTCGACCTCCAGCAGGTACTCCGGCCTGGACAGCGTGGCGACCCCCACCAGCGTGTCCGCCGGCTTGTGATCGCCGAACAACGCGACCCTGCCCTCCTCGATCTGCGCGAGATGCTCACGCCGGTACCCGGCGACGAAGATCGTCAGCTTCGTCACCTGGTCGGGACGGGCACCCGCGGCGGCGAGCGCATGTCCGATATTGGCGAACACCTGGCGCGCCTGGGCCGTCATGTCCCCCGGTCCGACGAGGTTGCCCGCCCGGTCCTCGGCCACCTGACCGGCTATGAAGACCATCCGCGTGCCGGTGGCGACGACGACGTGGCTGTAGGTCGCCGGTGGGTCGAGTTCACCGGGATTGATGGATTCCAATGCCATGGGAGCACCCTCTCCAGAGGAGGCGACGACCGGGTCACGGCCGGCGCCCGGTGTAGTGGTGGATGATCAGGGCCGCGATGAAGCCGAGGCAGACGATTCCGGCGATCAGGCCGGCGACCTGGGCCGTACCGCCGATGGTGCCGCCGATGGTGTTGATGGCCGCGAACACGAGGAAGCCGATCCACAGGAGCACACGGCGGCGGGGGTCGTTCATGGCGGCCAGTCTAGAAAGGCGCCTGCGGCCGGGAGAATGCCGTAGCCTGCCGGGCCGGTGGTAGTGCAGGTGGGAAGGAACGTCACAGAGCCTCCACCCCCGGCAGGACCGTGGCGCGGAAGGCGGCGTCGAGCTCGGCGGGCGTCGCGGTGATCTCCTCGTCCACCCACCTGCGCAGCAACGTCATGAACGCCCCCGCCACACAGCTCACCACCAGCTCGGACACCTCCCCCTTCCTGGCCTCCAGCTCCGCGCGGATCATCCGGCCCAGCATCCGTTCGCCCCGCGCCATCACCACCCCGCCGCCGCGCCTGCCGAGCAGCGCCTTCACCAGCCGCCGCTGCTCGTGCACGTGCTCGAACATCGGCAGGCTGAAGGCGAACAACCGCCCGTCCACGCCCGGCTCCGCATGCAGGAAGGTCAGCGCCTCCAGATTGCTGAACAGCACGTCCTGCTTGTCGGTGAAGTGCGCGTAGAACGTGGATCGGCCCACGTCGGCCCGGTCGATGATGTCGGTGACCGTCACCGCGTCGTAGCCCTTCTCCAGCGTCAGCTCCACCAGCGCCCCCTGGATGGCCTGCCGCGTGCGCCGTACCCGCCGGTCCAATGTCCCTCCTTGTGTTCAGTACGGCACAGCCGGGCAGAACTGTTTGTTGCCCCGGCAACACCGACAGACAGACTATTCATTACAGAACACTCTGTTCGATATCGGAGGCGATCATGGGTTTGGGCAGGCTTCTGCACCGGCACGAGGAACACGCCGACCACGGCGGCACGATCGACCATCCCCGCGCCTACGGCATGGGCGCCACCCTCGGATTCCTGGGCCGGCGCCGCGAGGTCTTCACCCGCCTGGCCACCAGGTCCGGGGTGCGGACCGGCGACCGGGTCCTCGACGTGGGCTGCGGCACCGGCTACCTGACCAGGATCGTCGCCCCGATCGCCGCCGAGGTCACCGGCGTGGACCCCTCGCCGCCCATGGTGGAGCACGCCCGCTCGCGGGCCCCGCGCAACTGCGCCTACCTGGTCGGCGAGGCTCAGGCGCTGGCCCTGCCGGACGCGTCGTTCGACGTGGTGATGTCCACGCTCGCGGTCCACCACGTTCCGGCCGATCTGCGCGGCGCCGCCGTACGGGAGATGTTCCGGGTGCTGCGTCCCGGCGGACGGCTGCTCATCGCCGAGTTCCGCCCGCCGACCGGACGGCTGACCGGGCGGCTCGTACGGCTGCTCACCGGACCCGCCATGCGCCACAGCCCGCGCGAACTCCTCGGCGACCTGATCCCCGACGCGGGCTTCCTGGTCGAGGGGGAAGGCGAGCTCAGCCCGATGATCTACTACGTCACCGCCGTACGCCCGAGATAGGTCACGGTGACTGTGGCAACCGGGGGCATGGCCTGCCGCCTCGCGGCCGGCGGTCGGGAGCGTGGTGTCCGCGCCGGCGGCGTGGGCCCGCCGTTCATGACCGGGCGGTCTCCAGGTGGGCCACGGCCTCGACCATCTGGGGGAAGGTGTCGATGAACGCGTCGACACGATGGGCGGCGAAGTCGGCACGCCGCCGGACGCCGCTCTGCATGCAGGCGATGAAGCGCAGGCCGGCGCCGTTGGCGGCGTGGGCGTCGCCGGGTGAGTCGCCGACATACAGGCAGTGATGGGGGTCGAGCCCGGTGGCGGCGAGGAGTTCGTCGAAGGCGCGGGCGTCGGGCTTGCTGTAGCGCATGTTGCCCGCGTGGTAGACGGCGGCGAGGCGGCCGGTCAGCGCGTGGTCCGGGGCCAGCAGGTGCTCGACCTCGGCTTCCGTACGTGAGGTCAGCAGCATGAGGCTGCGGCCCGCGGCGGCGAGCGCGTCGAGCGCCTGGAGGTTCTCCTGCGCGACGACGTCCAGCCGCCCGTCCGCCACATACCGCCGCAGCACGGCCGGGTACGCGGCGGCGAAGGCCTCGACGTCGATGCCCGGCGAGCGCGACGGCATCGCCTCCAGCAGCGGCTGCCCCCACGTGGACAGGTGCACGTCCCGGGACATCGGCTCACGGCCGATACACGCCAGGACCTCGTTCTCGAGCTCGAAGCACGCCGCCTCGGTGAGGCAGAGCGTGTCGTCCACATCAATCACCACGGCGCGGATCACCCGGTAAGGATACGGAAGCCGTGCCTTGGCCTTGCGCCGCACAAACCCGGGCCGCTCGCGTGGAAGAACCGTCGTGCCAGGCCAAGGCACCGCAGGACGCGGCGGGGTGAGCGTCCACCTGGTCCTGGTGCCTCGCCCGCCGCTTCTTCGCCATCCGGGCCGGGACGCTCGCTGGGGGCGCCTCGTGCTGATCGGCATCGGCCTGCTGATCCTCGTCGACCTTTTGATCCAGATATTGACGACCTGGCGGGCAGGGGTTAACGTCGCAGGTAATTAAAAGGAAACTTTCCTAAGAGTTTCTGCGCTTCTCTTCATCCCACCCCCCAAGCACCGGATGTCGGAGCACTATGAAGCATCGCAAAACACTCGCAGTCCTGGCGGCCTTACTCTTGCCACTCGGCGCAGCGGTGGTCGCCCCGCCCATGGCCTTCAGTGCCAGCAGCACCCAGGTCGCCTTCGCCGACTGGGCCCCGTGGACCGCGTACACCGCGGGCACCCGGGTCACCTACAACGGCGTCGAGTACGAATGCCGGCAGAGCCACACCTCCCAGCCAGGCTGGGAGCCGCCCAACGTCGCGGCCCTGTGGAAGACCACCGGCGGCGGAGGCACCGACACGCAGGCGCCCAGCGTTCCCGGCAACGCCCGCTCGACCGGCGTCACCGCCAGCAGCGTCTCCCTCGCCTGGAACGCCTCGACCGACAACGTCGGCGTCACCGGCTACGAGATCTACCGCGGCGGCACCCTGGTCACCACCGTGACCGGAACCACCCACACCGACAGCGGGCTCACCGCCAGCACCAGCTACACCTACACGATCCGGGCCCGCGACGCGGCGGGCAACCGCTCGGCCGACAGCGCGGCGGTCACGGCGACCACCTCGGGCGGCGGCGGTGACAACCAGGCGCCCACCGTGCCGGGCAACCTCCGCTCCACCGGCGTCACCTCCAACAGCGTCTCCCTCGCCTGGAACGCCTCAACCGACAACGTCGGCGTCACCGGCTACGAGATCTACCGCGGCGGCACCCTGGTCACCACCGTGACCGGAACCACCCACACCGACACCGGGCTCAGCTCGAACACCGCCTACACCTACACCGTCCGCGCCCGCGACGCCGCAGGAAACCGCTCGGCCGCGAGCAACTCGGCCTCCGCCACCACCTCGGACGGCCCCGGCGGCGGCGGCAACAAGGTCCTCGGCTACTTCGTCCAGTGGGGCGTCTACCAGCGCGGCTACCACGTCAAGAACATCGACACCAGCGGCTCGGCCGCCAAGATGACCCACATCAACTACGCCTTCGCCAACACCACGGGCGGCCGCTGCACCATCGGCGACTCCTTCGCCGACTACGAGAAGTCCTACTCGGCGGCCGAGAGCGTCGACGGCGTCGCCGACACCTGGGACCAGCCGCTGCGCGGTAACTTCAACCAGCTGCGCAAGCTGAAGAAGAAGTACCCGAACCTCAAGATCCTCTTCTCCATCGGCGGCTGGACCTGGTCCGGCGGCTTCACCCAGGCCGCGGCCAACCCCACCGCGTTCGCCGAGTCCTGCTACCAGATGGTCGAGGACCCCCGCTGGGCCGACGTCTTCGACGGCATCGACATCGACTGGGAGTACCCCAACGCCTGCGGCCTGACCTGTGACAGCAGCGGCTTCGCGTCCTTCAAGAACGTGATGCAGGCCGTACGCGCCCGCTTCGGCCCGAACAACCTGGTCACCGCGGCCATCACCGCGGACGGCACCAACGGCGGCAAGATCGACGCGGCCGACTACGGCGGCGCCGCGCAGTACGTCGACTGGTACAACGTCATGACCTACGACTTCTTCGGCGCCTGGGCCGCGCAGGGCCCGACCGCCCCGCACTCGCCTCTCACCTCCTACACCGGCATCCCGATCGCGGGCTTCTACTCCGACAACGCCATCCAGAAGCTCAAGAGCAAGAACATCCCGGCGAGCAAGCTGCTCCTCGGCATCGGCTTCTACGGCCGAGGCTGGACCGGCGTCACCCAGGCCACACCTGGCGGAACCGCAACCGGCCCGGCGCCAGGCACCTACGAACCGGGCAACGAGGACTACAAGGTGCTCAAGACCCGCTGTCCCTCCACCGGCACCGTCGCGGGCACGGCCTACGCCTTCTGCGGCAACCAGTGGTGGAGCTACGACACACCGGCCACCATCGGCGGCAAGATGACGTACTCGAAGAACCAGGGCCTCGGCGGCGCGTTCTTCTGGGAGCTCAGCGGCGACACCTCCAACGGTGAACTGATCACCGCGCTCAAGAACGGTCTCGGCTGACCGTCTGACCGTTGAAGGCCGGTCCCGTAAGGGGCCGGCCCTCTCGTCTTGTCCCGGGCTGCTCAGCCGCCCAGCTGGTAGACGTGGTCAGGGGTGACGACGCCGGTGACCGCCCGGCCGAGGACCGTGCTGGGTTCCTGGCCCTCGTACGAGATGTCGGTGTTGAGCAGCATGACCAGCGTCGCCTGATACGCGGGCAGGTAGATCGTCAGCGTCTGGTAGCCGGGCAGCGAGCCGTTGTGCCCGATCCAGCCCTCCACGTTGAAGATGCCGAGCCCGTAGCCCGTGCCGGAGATCTGCGTCGTTCCCGTCTTGAGGCGCTCGGCCTGTGTACGCGGGCTCAGCAGCGAGCCGGTGGCCAGGATTCTCGCCCACTTCCGCTGGTCCTCCAGGTCCGAGATCATCGCGCCGGCGGCCCAGCCCCAGGAGGGGTTCCAGCCGGTGGCGTCCTCGACCGCGCCCGTTGCGGTCTGGTTGGTGTAGCCGTGGGGGTGCGGGCTCGGGAAGGCGGCGCCGGTCGGGAAGATCGTCCGGTTCAGGCCCTCGGGCTTCAGGATGTTGGCGCCGACGAACTCGTGCAGCGGCTGACCGCCGAGCTTCTCCACGACCAGCCCCAGGAGGATGAGGTTGGTGTTGCAGTAGGAGAACTCGGCGCCCGGCTCGAACAGCACGGGATGCTTGAAGGAGAAGGCCAGGAGCTCCCGCGGCGTGAAGGAGCGCGTGGGGTCGCCGGTGAGCGCCTTGAAGAACCCCTCGTCCTCGCTGTAGTTGAACAGCCCGCTGCGCATGCCGGCGAGCTGGCGCAGCGTGATGCGCTCGCCGTTCGGGACGCCCTCGACGTAGTCGGCGATCGGGTCGTCCAGGCCGGCCTTGCCCCGGTCGACGAGCTGGAGCAGCGCGGTCACGGTGAACGTCTTGGTGACGCTGCCGATCCGCGAGTACACGCCGGGCGTCATCGCGGCGCCGGTCGCCTTGTCGGCGACGCCGAAGGCCCGCACGTACGAGCCCTTGCCGGGAGCCGACAGGCCGACGACGACGCCGGGCACGCCCGCTTCACGCATGGTCTTCTGTACGACGGAGTCCAGGCGGGCGGTCACCGCCGGTGTCAATTCGGGAAACTCCCGCGCCGCGACCGCAGCCCCGGCAGGCGTCTGCAGGGCCAGCAGCCCGGCCAGGACCACCAGCACGCGCATTCGTGAGCACCTCATGGATGAGCCTCCCCCCGAACCCTCCTACCAGCGTAAACGTCCGCCGATCCGGAACTGTGACGACCTGGCCACTAGCCGCGACCACGCCTTCCGCGGGAAAAGGGGGAGTTCATATCACTGCCAACCGGGACGGAGCGCAATGAAGCGTGCCAAGAAGAACCAGGATCCGACCGCGGGCGACACCGACACCACGCCGGTGGAAGGACCGATTCCCCTGGTTGCCCAGTCCCACTCCGACCTGCCCAAAGGCGCGACCGTCTACCTGCGCCCCGCCATCCTGCCGCAACCGGGCAGCGACCTCATCCGGCGCGTGGTCATCAGCCCCCGTCCCCGCACCCCCTCCCCCTTCGGCGCGCGCATGGGCGACCACACCATCGCCTGGCAGGTCCACCTCGACGCGCTCAAGGCGGTCCTGCACAACCTGACCCTGACCGAGGCCATCGGCAAGGTCCAGGCCCTGCACGACGAGGCGACCGCCTGGATGTCCAACCTCGACTCCACCCAGATGAAGCTCTTCCTGTGGCTGGAGGACCACGAGGAACGCGCGCCCAGGCTGGAGGACGCCGCCCACCGCACGGTGACCGGCCTGGATCTGGCCCGCAGGGTGCTGCGCGACGGCCCGCGGAAGAAGCAGGACGGCTCGATGGAGACCCAGGACGAGGTGCGCGCCCGCGCCGCCGACACGCTGGGCGTGGCCGTCGCCCACCACCTGGCCTACGTGAACTACCTGCCGTACGCCACCGTCTTCAACCCCTCGGCCCGCGGCTCGATCGGGTCGGGTGAGGGCCGCTACCGGAACGTCCTCATCGCCCACGAGCGCCACTCCCTGTCCATGGACCGTCTGGCGCTCCAGCGTGAGGAGGAGGCGAAGCTGGCCGCCGAGCAGATGGAGACGGAGCAACCCGGGCAGCCCGCGCAACCCAAGCCGCAGCCGCCGAAGGACCCGGACCCGCCCTACACCGCCGTCCAGGTCAAGGATGCGCTGTGGCGGATGTTCTCCTACGACGCCGCCCTGCGCGAGTCGGGGATCATCTTCCTGCTCGACCCCGAGGCGGCCAAGGTCCCGCGTACCAGCTACGACGAGCTCGCGACCCTGGCCGAGAACCTGGAGAAGCTGGTCAGCGGCATCGGTTCGTTCGCCATGACCGCCGCCGACATCGAGACCAAGGCCGAGACGATCGCGCAGAGGTACGCCAGGCCCACCGACGACCAGGAACTCTTCCACGCCGCCAAGTCCATCAAGACCGCGGCCCGCAGCGTCATCGGCCTGTCCCCGGGCAGCGGCAAGGAGCGGCTGCGCGAGCTGCGAAAGGGCGAGGGCCGGCACGTCGGCACCGCCCTCAGCCGCGCCCTGCTCTCGGTCCAGGCCATCGAGAGCCTGGCCAAGGACGCCGCCGCCCGGGTCGAGGCCATCGTGCCGACGCTGGTCCACGAGCATCAGAGCCTGGTCGCCGCCGCGTACCCGCGCAGTGTGACCTACTCCGGCTTCTTCGGCGCCTCCGCCGCCACGGAGGCCAGGGCCAAGCTCACCGCCGAGCTGCGCCGTCTCTTCCCCGGGGCCGACCTCGGCAAGGAGGAGGTCACGAACCTGCTGACCCGGATCGCCGCGGCGTGGAAGACGATGCCCGTCCTGCCGGACGCCACCGGCTCCAACGCCTGGGTGGACGACGCGGCAAACGACCCGCTCGTGGTGACCTTCACCGCCGGTCAGCCCCTGGTCGTCAACGGCCGCGCGCCCGCGCCTCCCGGGGTCACCGGGATGGGCTGCCACACGACCGCCTGGGTGGTCCAGTGCGGCGCCCTGTCGCGCCAGCTCGCCACGGCGGCGAACGAGGACCTCGCCATGGCGAAGGTGCGCCAGCTCGTCACCGACGACCTGAAGTCGGAGGTGATGAAGCTGGACCGGCTGCTGCCGATCATCCAGCTGGAGGGCGGCCAGCTCGACGAGCTGTTCGACGCGGCGCTGGAGGCGCTGACCGCGACCACGGCCGGTGAGGCCGCCACCGCCTACCTCAGCTTCCGCAACCTGCTCCCCTTCGCCACCGTGGACACCGGCGACCGTGGCGGCCACGGCGAGAAGGCCGACGCCGGGCGGAAGGAGACCTACGACGCGAAGGCGCTGGCGGACACGGTGTCGCTGGTGCAGGAGGACCTGGCCAGACTGCGCGCCCACTCGTACGGCAAGCGCCTGTCCACCATCGCCTCCGGTCTGCGCAAGAGCCTGAAGGAGGACGAGACCCACTGGGGCAGCCCGACCGCCCTGCGCGAGGCCGTCACCGCCTCCGCCAAGCGCCTCAACGCGCTGGCCAGGCAACTGCGCCTGGGAACCGTGCCGGACGCGACCAAGGTCATCAGCACCGCCCGCTGGGACGAGCACGACCGGCTCTACACCCTGGCCCACTCCTAGCCCCCTCGCGGGGGCGCGGCCGGGGGGAAGTCGCGGGGGGCCCCCGCCCCCCGCCCCCCCCACCGTGGGCCGCGCCCCCGCCCGGCCCCCGCGGCGGGGGGCGGGGGGGCCCGGGGGGGGCCACCCCAAGGG